>NZ_JBECOT010000002.1:0-202046 GCF_040104395.1 Pseudoalteromonas sp. BZA4 | reverse complement strand
GACGGTATGTCAGGCACCAAGAAAAGGAAGAGGTGCAAGAGCAGGCGCAGTTAACACTGCAGTAAACAACGCCCCCTTCTAGGGGGCTAATGCAAAGCCACCTTCTTTAGAAGGTGGATCTTTTACTTTAAATCTGATAATTAAGACGTTTTTAAAGAGGCTTCTTGCGATAAAGTAAGTAGCCAAAAAAATAGCAGAAAATAGCAATGCCAGGATTAATTAATAAATTAGGCATGAACACAATATCGGTTTCACCAAAACAGTAGAAGTAAAAGGCAATAGTAAGTAATGAAGGTAGCGGGAAAAAGAACGTTTCGTTAGCAACTAAGCCCACCACCGACCAGCTAGTTAATAGTAGTGAACCGACAAAAACGAGAAAGCCATGCCATAAATCGTGCTTTTTAGCATAGTGTTTGGCTATTAAAATTGCGACAACACATGCTGGCAATGTTATTACGGATAAAATAATGTAATCCATAACAACTTATCCTCATTCTCCCTGTAATCGCGTAATTAAAACAAACCTTAGCATCTCAGTTAAATCAGAAATCACTGATCTTATAACCTGAGATGACTTACCTTATTTTGTTGAGAATAATTCGCGCAACACGCTGATGATTTGTGTAATATATGCCACACTATATCCACTCCATTTGGCTTTACTGATTCACACTCGACTTTTGTTGTGTTTCAACTAGAGCTTAGCGTGTTTTTTCAGCTTAAAATCATATGTTTAAGTTGTTTTAGGTAGAATAATAAATGAGATTATCAGATACCCATATTCAGCAGTATATTGACGAAGGCCGCATTGTTATTGAGCCAACACCGAGTAAAGAAATGATTTCAGGTGTGACGGTAGACTTGCGTTTGGGCAACAAGTTTCGAGTTTTCCAAGATCATACCGCAGCCTATGTTGACTTAAGTGGTCCAAAAGATCAGCTTAACAAGGCGATGGAATCAATTATGAGTGATGAAATTGTGCTTGCTGAAGAAGAAGCATTTTTCCTTCACCCAGGTGAATTGGCACTGGCTATCACCCACGAAAAAGTTACATTACCAGCAGATATTGTTGGTTGGTTAGATGGTCGCTCATCGTTAGCACGTCTTGGTTTGATGGTTCATGTAACAGCACATCGTATTGATCCAGGCTGGTCTGGTAATATCGTGTTAGAGTTTTATAATTCAGGCAAATTGCCATTGGCTTTACGCCCAATGATGAAAATTGGTGCTATGAGCTTTGAAACCATGACAAGTCCTGCTGAAAACCCATACAACGTTCGTAAAGACGCAAAATATAAAGATCAAAATTCGGCAGTAGCGAGCCGTATTAGTGATGACAATAAATAACTCCAGTTTATGTGGCCTTAGTGCCACATAATATATTTTCGAACTTTTTACCTAATTTAGTTCACTATAATTGGCAATTTAAGCTTATCGGTCCCATACTTTTAGCTGGTGTTAAAAGCACGGAGCTAAAATGCACATTGTTGGCAAGCAAGTTAATTGGATTATCACAAAGCTGCTCATAATATTGAGTTGTGTATTGATACACTGCACCAGTGTTTTTGCTGCCAGTGATGATTTGTCTGTTTGGTTGCTTGATTCAGAACAACCACTTGCCAAACTTAGCCAATCTCTTGAAGTATCGTTACAAAGCGCAGAAAAACTAAATGCGCTTGAAACAAGCTCGGTCCGCCTTACAGCTAAAACATCCCATTGGCTAGTCATCGATTTATACCAACTACCCGAAAATAAAAACTATGTTGTTTTTCTTGGCGAACCCAATTTAAGCTGGGCTAAGTTTTATCTTTTAGATGAAAACTTTCAGGCTACTAGTAATCAACGACTCGCTTCACTAGAAAGTTTATCGAATGTTCGTCCTCATTGGTTGATTGAGCATAGCCAAGGACATCGCTGGGCTTTAGTTAACTTTGTGCATGATAGGGCACTGACGATAGAAGTTGGGGTGGTCTCTGCTAAAACTTTTGAAACCAATTTACATCAAATAATTTTAAGCTATGGCGCAATTTTAGGCGTGCTAATTTTATGCATGTTCGTGTGCGCAGTATATTTCTTTGTCTCTCAGCAACTAAAGTATATGGTGTTAAGTGCCTACTTTTTGCTTGTTACGGTCGGATTTCTCATAGATAACGGTTTAATCAACTATCTAGTTGATGGCTTAGAATGGGAAGCAAAATGGCCGGTTAATGAATTTGCACTGTGTTTTGTTAGCTACTTTTTATATCATTTTTTAGCCATTCATACATACAAACCTCTTTTTCAAAAAGCATGGCAAGCAATGATTGCATGTTTGCTAATTGCAGCTTTACTTTCATCAATTCAACCACAGTTCAATCACCAGTGGTTATTTATCGTTTCTTGCGTTGGATTCTTGAGTTTTGCTGGTGCTCTATTTTTTAGTTTAATGGGGCGTAAAAATAGCCGAACCCACCTACGTGTTTTTATGCTTTTAACTATTGTTATTCAAGTGCTGAGTCTAGTTATTTGGAATGGATTTGGGATTGGTTATCATGGTGTCCATAACACCATATTGCTGCTCACTTCGTTGGCGATATGTTCCGTACTGTTGTTAAAAGATCGCCAGCAAATATCAGCATTTAATTATTCTATGCTGCATGATGCAGATACTAAACTGCCAAATAAGCAATTTTTGCTCGCGCAGATAGTGAAAAAAGTTTCGCAGAAACAACACTTCTCAGTTTTATTATTTAAGGCTCATGTACTTTCAAATGCCCGTTCTACCTTTGGCTTTGAACAGGCCAATATTTGTATCAATGAAAGATTAAGTATCTTAAATACTCAGTTGCAGAGTATGAATGCACTAAAACTTGAAATCCAAACCAGTAGAAGTGCTTGGCTTGCACATGTTGATGATAACACATTTGGTTGTCTAATAATGGGAGAGCTTGAACTAAGTCACATTGAGCAGTTTGCATGTTTGATCCATGGTGTGTTTGAAGAAGGGCTCACCCATGAAGAAATTAATTTAGTCGACAGTGTTGATATCGGCGTTGCTTATTACCCAATGCACGGTAATACCGCGAAACAAATTTTCCAATGTGCGATACAAGCAATGTCTGAAAAGCGTTTACAAGGTGAGCGTTGGCGCATGTTTGATTCAGAAACTGCACGCCTGTCTGAGCAAAGGTTATCGATTGCTGCTGCGCTCAAAACTGCGATTGATGAGAACCAACTCAGCTTACACTTTCAGCCACAGATTTGCTTAAAAGCAGGCAAAGTTGTTGGCTGTGAAGCATTACTGCGTTGGCAGCATCCCGTATTTGGTGCAGTAAGCCCTGATGTGTTTATTCCAATTGCAGAGTCAGCCGGTGTGATCAATCAGTTAACTGAATGGGTTGTTGAAAGAGGCATTGAGTGGCAAGCAAAGTTTTGCAAACTGATACCCGATCACGTTATTTCTATTAATATTTCAGCAAAAGATTTATTAAATAAAGACTTACCCGTGCTGTTAATCACTATTTTAAATGAGCAAAAAGTAGCGGCTGAATCTGTGATGTTGGAGCTGACAGAATCAGCCACTTTAGAAGAAAGTAAAAAAATTAAAGCGACACTTGATGACTACCGTTTAATCGGCTTAAAGCTTGCAATTGATGATTTTGGTACTGGCTACTCATCGCTTGCCTATCTGAGCCAGCTAGGCTTTGATGAAGTTAAAATAGATAAACAATTTGTGTTAAACCTGCCATTTTCAGTTAACGATCAGAGTATCTGCCGGGCTACCTGTGATATCGCCACTACTTTGGGTGCACATGTTGTTGCTGAGGGTATTGAAGATGAGCAAAGCCTAGCAATGCTGCAAAGTTATGGCTGCCAATTTGGACAAGGGTATTATTTTTCAAAACCGCTTTGTGCAGATGATTACTTAACTTGGATAAGCGAGGTGCAGAAAGTTGAAATTAGCCTTGATGCAACAGCGAACCTAACTGATTAAAGTAATTCAGCAGTGCTGAAAAGCAGCGCATTGTATGCTGCTCATCTGGGTAGATTAAGCCACTTGTCGATAACCCACTCACTAAAAAGCTATTTTTTATATCAGGGTGCATGGCAATGCACTTTTCAAAACAGCGAGCCGCTAGTTCTTCAGGCATACTCATATAAAGTTGCTTTACTTGCCTATCAAAAGCGATAGATTGCTTCACGAACGCATTTGGGTTTTCACCTGAGGAGTCTAAAAATACCTGATGATAAAACTCATTTAAGCGCTGATTAAGTGGATGGCTTAAATCCGGTGATTGTTCGAGCCACAGTGCTGAGCAAAATTGCATACTCTTTCTGCCTTTGAATAAATGCTGACAAATATGGTGATCAAACGCATGAAACCATTCATGGGCGAGAGCGCCTCCGCCGGCATTTTTTGCAAGCGCAAGGGTTTGGCTGTGAGCATTGTAATGAGCCTGCACACCTTTTTGGCCACCATGACCAAAGGCAAAATTAAGCTTACCCCTAAGGCCAATTGCCGTTGGGGGTAAAGCCAGTATTTGCGCAAGATCAGCTAAGGCATCGTAAATTAAATTCGCCGCTAATAGCCGCTCTTGCTTATTAACCCAATTGCCAACCACCATGGTACGAAAACCAAAGGTATCGCGAATATCGACAAAATCAACCTGATCATCAAAGCGATAATCTGGTCCTTGACGATGAAAACCCGCGCTAAGTCGTTTTGATACACGCATTATAGATAGCGTGCCTTAACATCATCTGGCATATGCTGGGTTTGCTTATCGACCAGTGCTGCTAATAATTTGTATAACGGTGTTACATCAAGGCTTTCAATTAATTTAAGGCTATGAGCAACAGCTTCTAAAGTTGACAAACTATCTGCTCGAGGTGCTTTACGGATGACGTATTTGTTTTGTGGTACTTGCTTAAAACTCACGGCTTGAAATGCGTGGAGGCTAGGAGTTAATTGCAGCATTTTGTAGGCTTTTTTCCATGTACCATCTATCACGATTAAATGAGTTAAAGACTGTTTGAAAGCATCTGTAGTGGCCGTGTGTTCATCTAAACATAATGCATTATCAGCAGGATAGAGTACCGCTGTTGTTTCTTTTGGCAATGTTGCAAGCTGTAAAAAGTCTTGTTCTGACTCACCCGCAAGGATCTGGCAATTATCTAAGCCTAAATTCAGTAAATTAGCGGTGTTTTTAGTAACTTTTTCCTCATTAGGGTGGCGTAATATAATGATTTTTAGTCTATTATTGATTATGCTTATTGAATCACATAAACAGGTTTTAACTGAAAAGCCACAATGTGAGCACAATTCTCTAGCCATACGAACTCAGGTGTAAATCAAAACTATGCCTAGTATACATGAGCTTAACTCGCAAAGCAGGTTTGCTTTTTAGCTATGAACGGCTAAAGTTGCGATTTATATAATTACGTTTTTGATTAAGGGATAAAGATGACGACAATCACAATTGATGAGAGTGCACTTGAAGGGATGGAATCACTTTTAGGTGACCAATTTGCCGACACCTTGACCTTTTGTTGTAGTGAATTTCAGCGTTTAGGTTCTGAAGTACTTGCAAATCTTGGTTCAGATAACGAAGCAGCTGCAAGGCATGCACACAGCTTAAAATCAAATGCGGCTCAATTTGGTGCCGCGAGTTTATCATCGCTTGCTCAAGAAATTGAACTGACCCTAAACCAAGGCGATGTATCTACTGCACAAGAAAAATCACAAACCCTTGATGAACAAGTTTCAGGTTCTGTAGAAAAATTACAAGCTTGGTTCGCTACTCGCTAAAAACTTGAATTTATTTCAGTTATAACCGCAAAAATCCTCTGGCATGGTACCCCTTTACTGGGGTAGTCTTAAGGCTAATTAGTAGAGGTAACCATGTCACAAATCAAAAAGAGTCACAAACTAGACGGTGTCTGTTATGACATACGTGGGCCTGTGCTTGCACAAGCTCGAAAAATGGAAGACGAAGGGCAAAAAGTATTAAAGCTAAACATTGGCAATCCAGCTGCCTTTGGCTTTGATATGCCTGAAGATATGCACAAAGATATCATCCGTAACTTATATTCAGCCCAAGGCTACTGTGACTCTAAAGGCCTCTACTCAGCCCGTGTGGCTGTCTATCAACACTATCAGCAACGCGGATTATTTAATCTTGATGTCGATAATATTTATATCGGCAATGGGGTCAGCGAATTAATTCAAATGACCACACAAGCATTACTTGATAATGACGATGAAGTGCTTATTCCTGCACCGGATTATCCGCTATGGACTGCATCGGTTAAATTAGCAGGGGGTAACCCTGTGCATTATCTATGTGATGAAGAACAAGATTGGTTCCCTGATATTGCTGATATTAAATCGAAGATCACCTCAAAGACCAAAGCGTTGGTGCTTATAAACCCGAATAACCCAACAGGGGCGGTGTATAGTGATGATCTGTTGATGGAACTTATCAATATTGCTCGCGAGCACAAGTTATTGTTACTGAGCGATGAAATTTACGAGAAAATCTTGTATGACGGTGTCAGCCACAGCTCGATTGGTGCGCTGTGTGATGATGTGCCAATTATCACCTTTAATGGCCTAGCAAAAACTTACCGCGCTGCGGGATTGCGTATGGGCTGGATGGTGTTAAGCGGTCGTACTAGCATGATGGACGACTTAAGCCGTGGCCTAGATATGCTGGCATCAATGCGCTTATGTGCCAATGTGCCTGCTCAGTATGCTATTCAACAAGCTTTAGGCGGTGTGCAGTCAATCGATAACTTGATAAACCCTGGTGGTCGATTGTATGTGCAGCGTGATATTGCATGGCGTGGTTTAAATGCCATTGATGGTATTAGCTGTAAAAAGCCTAAAGGGGCACTTTACGCTTTTGCGAAAGTGGATACGGCGCACTTTAACATTAAAGATGATGAGCGCATGATTTTAGATTTACTCAAAGCTGAGAAAATCTTATTAGTGCATGGTCGCGCATTTAATTGGCCTGATCCTGATCATTTCAGATTGGTATTTTTACCAAACAAAGATGATTTAACAGAAGCCATGAGTAAGATGCAGCGATTCTTCGCTGATTATCGACAAAGCTAAAAAAAGCGAGCCGAGGCTCGCTTTTTTAATAAGCTTTATCAACACGCACCGTGTTATCGGTGAGGTAGACCAAACGTACTTTATCACCTTGGTTAAACAGCATTTGGTTGTCTTTATCTTGCACAACCATAAATTGTTCGCCGCTTTCTACTTTGATCATTAATTCAACGAGCTGATACTGTATAACGCGACTGTTTTGTTGGCGGTTGTGGGCAACAGAGCCACCAATCATCGAACCTAAAATGGTTGCTACAGTGCGGCCACTGCCGCCACCAAACTGATTACCGATAACACCGCCAATTAGCGCACCACCAAACGTTTCCCAGCCGTTGGTTTTATCTCTGACCAGCTCTTGTTCAGTAATTGTTCGCACTGACTGTACTGAGCCAAACAACACCTGTTGTACAGGTACTGCTTTGTTACGCTGATAGTCAGCATAACTTGGCGAGCTAAGTAATAAACAGCTTGCTAGGATTGCTACTAGGTATTTCATAAACCCTCCTGACTACCAGCCAAAAGTTGATTTCTCACGTGTTTTACGGATTTCAGTTTCATCAGCCCACTCAACTAGGCCGCTTTTTAAATCCATTAAACGCATAGTGAATTTATAATACACATCAGCCTTGTCAGCATTTGATTTAACAATGCTCGATAAGTTGCCGTATAACATATATTGCGCACCAACTTGCTGGCCAAAGGCAATAGCGGTATTTGGATTTACAAGTGGGTCAACGTTTTGGAAATTAAGTTGCTCGCGCACAGCTTCAACGCGGGTCATATCAACAAAGCGGAACTTACCACTGCGTAATAACTGTGTTGAGATTGAATCAGTAATAGATTCAGTATCAATATGCTCGCTCGTTTTGTTTTTAATACGCTCAACAAACACGATAGGGCGGGTATTTGCTGTCATGGTGCCAACCACAGGTGAAGCAAGTAACGAGTCTGTCATTTGGCTTGCTACTTTTTGTAGATCCGTTGAGCCAAAGTTGATATCTGTGGTTTCAACAGCTTGCGCATCACCATAGCTAACAACGGCTTTATTAGCACAACCAGACAGCAATAAAGCGCTTGTCATTGCAACGGCCGCAGCCGACTTAACAGAAAGTAATTTCATTGTAGTATCCTTAATCTTCAAATTCTTGTGCTTCTGTTGACACTTCACGCACTGCAAGCGAGAAGGTGACAGCATTTGCTGTCGGGGCTAGGCCCGGTAATTGGGTCTTAGCAAATCCAAATAATGTAATAGGTTGCCAAGGTGAGTGGTTGCCGCGAATAACAAAGCCATCAGCGTCATACCAAGTAAATTGATACTGTAAGTATTGAGACTTTTTGTACTGGCTTGCCAGTGTCACAACAACATCTGTTAAGCCATTTGTTTGGCGTGTTTTTACATCTGTAATGGCTAATTTCTTGCCAAGTTCAGGGTTATTAACAATCAGTTGTTGGTTATACTGTTGTGATGCCTGCTCAACACCAATGCCAGAAGTGGTAGGGCGTGAGGAGCAAGCCGCAACAAGTAAAATGGTTAATAGTGGCACTAAGTATTTCATCATTGCTCCTAGAGTTGTACGACATGTGTGTCGTAGTAGTTATTTATAGAGGTTAGAAAAATCAAGGTTAACCCTTGCTTACTAACCGTAAAATCAATATCGCCATGCCCTGGCACGGTTAAAGCGTGCTGACCTGCTGGCATCGCGTGCTGAGCAATACTCAGTTGACTTGGTAAAGTCGACCAGCTTCGCGTATCAGCCTGCTCTGATGCAATGTTATAAATATTCGCTAAAATATTACCGACATCGCCGCCGCTTCTTGCCAATTCTGCGCGCATCTTTTCTTTTGCTACCAAACGCATTACTTGGCGGGTTATTCTGCCAGCACTTTGATCTTTTAACGTCTTTGCAGCCAACGCTTCAAGCCTAACAATGGGCGTCAGTGGCAAATTTTCCCCGCCGAGACTCACGGTTTTATCACTGCCCGCATAAGGCGCATCGCGATAAACTGGCATGGCAATACTGTAAAAGCGAGCATCACCACGGGAGGTATAAATGGGTAATCGTAAATGAAACTCTTGCCTTGCTGGTATCAACCCTTGCTCTGCAATTACAATTACTTGGCCCGTGTTTGCTTGAGTCTGCTTTAGCTTGCCAAAGCGTTTGCTAAATTCTTCAAAGTCCTGATCAAACCCTTGTTTTTTGGCAAGGCGTAACACTGTTTGCTGTAAGTAGCTATTTTCGCTATTTATTTCGAGTGCTTTTTTATAATCGATATAGGCATCATCAAACTGTTTATCTGCCTCATAAAGTAGGCCAGACAAATAAAACGTAAAGGCATTTTGAAAGCCATTTTTGACATTACCAATTAGCTCGGCCATATCAGGGTAGCCTTCGGCTGCCTTTTCTGCTTGTTCATCAAGTACAGCTTGGTTGTCTTTTAGTGCATCTTCTTGCACTTTATTAGCACGCCTAACTTCAACTAATGCAGATTCAAGTTGTTTATTAAATACATAACTCAGTGCTTTGTAGCTATGCAGCATGGTCATTTCATAGGCTGCTGGCTCATAACCAATCACTGAGTCATTGGTTAATAATGAATTTGTTTGCTCAAGGCCTGCACTTAGCTGTACTTTGGCTGCTTGGCGCTTTTTTTCCATATTTTGATAAACAGCTTCAAAGGTCTCATTGGCCTGAGAATTTTGTTTAGCCAAAAACTCAAGACGGGCCGTTTCAAGCTGATTTAACAAATAGTTACTATGGCCTCGGCTGTTACTTGGCAAAAGCTGCTGAGCACTTGCTATGTTATTTTGAGAAACAGCTTGGCGCACAGGTCTTAGCTGCGTCGCATAATCTTGGAATAGATCAGTAATACCTATGGTACTGCAACCAGATAACAGTAAAGCAGCCCCAATAAATAAACGTCGATGCACTGAACACTCCTTTTAAACAATGTACTGAGATTAGCATACGAGGCTTAACCTTCTATGATAAATTATGTAAAAAATCGTAAGTTAATTGTCTAATTTTAGGTCTTATCTTTTTTAAAACCAAAAGGATAACTCATTTGTTGAGCACCATACTGTATACCTTGATTGCACTTTGTGCGTTTGCAGCTAACTCTTTGCTGTGCCGGATGGCATTACAAAGTGGTGATATTGATCCGTTAAGTTTTACTGCTATTCGCTTAGCCAGTGGGGCATTTATGTTGCTTGGCTTACTTTTATGGCAAACAACTTTATTGAGATCAAAATCACAATCAGCACAACCTTTAACCGATAAAGGTAACAATATCAGTGCCCTTAGTTTATTTGTTTACGCGCTGTGCTTTTCAGTTGCCTATGTTGATTTAAACACAGGCACAGGCGCACTTATCTTATTTTCAGCAGTACAGTTAACCATGATAGGCCATAGTGTTTTAAATAAAGAACCACTCAGTAAAGTGCAGTGGGGGGCTTTGTTTGTTGCTTTTGCGGGTTTTATTTACTTAATGCTGCCCTCAGCCACAGTGCCTTCTTTCATACCAGCAATGCTTATGGCGTTAAGTGGCGTGGCATGGGGTATTTACAGTATTCGCGGAAAATCATGCAGCTCACCGTTGCAAGCAACCAGCTTTAACTTTCTAAGAAGTTTAATACTCGTGCCAATTTTAGTGTTTCTAGCCGTGGTTGATTGGCAAGGTATTACTGCGAGTGGGGTTTATTTAGCGATAGCCTCTGGAGCGCTTGCATCTGGGCTTGGCTATAGCATTTGGTACATTGCACTACCTAGGCTTAAAAGTAGCCAAGCAGGGGTAGTGCAGCTAACCGTGCCTGTGCTTGCCACATTAGCTGGGGTGGTGGTTTTAGATGAGCAATTAACAGCGCGTTTAGTTTTAGCCAGCGCCTTAATTCTTGGCGCTGTACTGGTGTTTTTAATGGCTAAAATTAGGACGTATTAATATTTAATACGTAGCGTTCATACAGAGTGTTAAGTTCAGCTAGTATCGCTTGCTTGCCGCTAAGCTCACTTTGTTCAATACATTGCTGTAATGTTGCAACTGACAAATGCTCCATCATCTTTGCAGATACACCAATATGGCTGATATGCCAAGGCTCAGGGGCAACCCCACCTTTGTAATCTTTATAAGGGCGATAAAAACCATACTTTTCTAGGTTATCGTCAAGCCATGCAGCAAGCTTGGCAAAAGGCCCTGTGGGTGAATACTCATCAGGCGTTAATTGCAGCTGGTAATCATCGTCAATAGGGCGGGTATCGTAAATGTCGAGGTCGGTACCAAAGTGGTGTCTGCTTGCCCCTGGAAGTGCCGAGTAAAGCATAATAGCATGGCACTTTTCAGTATCACTTAGGCTTTCTAAATCTACCGTTTGTTGCTCAAGGGTGTAAACCGGTCGAAGGCCCTGAAATTTAGCATTCCAAATAGCACTTTGACGATGAAAGTCACGAAAGCTTGAGGCAATTGTCAGATCGATACCAGCTTCTTTTGCTCCTTGCTGCAGAGCTAAAAAATCATTAACAATATCACGATGCAAGCGATGATTTTGTAGCTCAACTAAATGTGAGCTACTTAACCCCGTGGCGCATTGTTTAAGCTCGGTTTGGTTCATGTAAGCAGTTGCTCTAAAATGACTTCGTAAATATCAGCTAGTTGAATTAAATCATCCGTGCTAACACATTCATCTACTTTATGAATAGTTTCATTACGCGGACCAAGCTCAATGACCTTGGCACCCGTTTGTGCGATAAAACGACCATCAGAAGTACCGCCGGTGGTTTCAAGAGCGGTGTCGCGTCCCGTCACCTGCTTAATAGCGTGCACGGTGGCATCAACTAACGGGCCATGATCGGTTAAAAACGGCAGTCCATTGACAATCCAATTTAGCTCGTAATTCAGGTTATGTTTCTCAACAATTTCTACGACTCGCTGTTGTAGCTGTTGGTGAGTTACTTCGGTGCTAAAGCGAAAGTTAAATTGAATTTCAAGCTCACCTGGGATCACATTACCGGCACCAGTGCCACCGTTAATATTCGAAACCTGAAAGCTCGTTGCAGGGAAAAATTCGTTACCTTGATCCCACTCGGTTTGACTCAGCTCAGTTAACGCAGGAGCAGCTAAATGAATTGGGTTTTGCGCTAAATGCGGGTAAGCAACATGGCCTTGCACACCTTTAACAGTTAAAAAGCCAGTTAAAGAACCGCGACGACCATTTTTTACTACATCGCCAAGTACATCACGTGAAGATGGTTCGCCAACTAGGCATAAATCAATCTTCTCACCACGTGCTTCAAGAGTGTCGATAACACGGGTTGTGCCGTTGATAAACGGGCCTTCTTCATCAGAAGTAATTAAAAACGAAATTGACCCTTTATGATCTGGGTGTTTAGCCACAAAACGCTCTGTGGCAACCACCATAGCAGCTAAAGAGCCTTTCATATCGGCTGCGCCGCGACCATGTAACATACCGTCTTTTACCAGTGCAGAAAAAGGCGGGTGCTGCCAATTTTTTTCAGGACCTGTTGGTACAACATCAGTGTGACCAGCAAAACAAAAATGCGGTGACGCATCGCCCTTACGAGCCCAAGTATTCAAGGTATCAGTGAAAAACAGTGATTCAATATTAAAGCCTAGTTTTTCAAGGCGTTCGTTCATTAACGCTTGGCAACCAGCATCTTCAGGCGTTACTGATTCACGCTGAATAAGCGCTTGAGCAAGTTCAATAACAGGGTGAGTCATTAGGCAAAGATCTCATCGTATTGAGCTGCTTTAAAACCTAAGTGGTATTGGCCGTTATGCACAAGTACCGGGCGCTTGATCATCGCAGGTTGCTCAACCAGTAATGCTAATGCAGATTCTTTATCTAGGTTTTGCTTTTGCTCATCAGATAATTGACGGTAAGTTGTGCCGCGTTTATTAACTAAATCTTGCCAATCAATGTGCGCTGCAAATTCGTTAACTAGCTCAGCACTAATGCCGTCTTTACGGTAATCATGGAAAGTAAATTCTTGATTGTTATCAGTTAAATATTTCTTGGCTTTTTTGATTGTATCGCAATTGCTGATACCGTACATGATAGTCATAAATTCTACTTTTTAGTTACAGTGAGTAATGTGTCTACCCCAGCAGTGACCTGAGATAGTGAATAATATAGGGGTCCAAGGTGTTGGCTATTGAGAACGCACAGTGTGCCAAGCATAGGGCTGCTCAGCTCGCGTAAATCAAAATAGGCTAATCGTTCACCTTTGCTAATTTTACTGCCGTTTAATTTAGCAATATTGGTGTGATTGATATGTTCTTCAACCGATGAAAACGATAAGTTTAATAAAACTTTTAAACCGTTTTTTGCCTGTAAGATGTATTCTTTACCGGCATTTTTAACTTGTAATAGGGTGCCATCGAATGGCGCGATGATGTTGTGGCTAGTTAGTTCAACACTAATGCCTGGGCCAAGGGTGGCAAAACGAAAAAATGGCTCAGGATGCTCGTTAATGCTTTTTACACGCCCGGTAAATGGGCTTTTAATGGCCATGCAGCGCGCTTTTCTGAGGCTGCGTTCGGGTAAGTATTGAACTTCGTTAGTCATGACTTATTTAACATCACCTAGCACATGGTAACCGTCTTTTTTCAGGGCTGTAATAGCTTTTGCCATACTTTGCTTTTTCACCAATACATAATCGGTATCGTAGGTTGATAAAGCAAAAATCGAAATCGACGCTTTTGCTAGCACGCCAGAAATATTCGCCATAATACCAGTTAACGAAAAACCAAGTGGGCCAATGACTTCCAGAGCTTGCCAGTCGGTTTCTTGATCAAGACTGTCGAGTTGGAAACTACTAGGGCAGACAATAGACAGCTCATCAGCCGTTTTTGCAATAAAGAAAATAGCTTGTTGGAGTAAGGCAGGATCAATTGTCGCATCGACATCTAAACTATGAATGGTAAGTTCTTCACTATGAAGTTGTAACGTTTGTTTTGACATCTGCGATCCTATCTTTGAAGCCTTTGAATTTATAGTATAGGTAAACAAAGTTAAGATAAAGCGCAATAATTTTGATTGCTGAGGTTTTACTCAATATCGCTGTTGAGGTTGTCCACAGAATCTGTGGATAAATATGGGAATAGGTCAGTATAAAGAAGCTAATAGGCTAATTTATAAAGGTTTTATAAATTAGCCTAAATTTTGAAGGGTTAATTTTGTAAGCTTTCAACTTGCTTAGCTTGAATCGCTGTAAGGGCAATGGTGTAAACAATATCGTCTACTAATGCACCACGACTCAAGTCATTTACTGGCTTACGCATACCTTGCAGCATTGGGCCAATACTAATTAAATCGGCACTACGTTGTACGGCTTTATAAGTTGTATTACCGGTATTTAAATCTGGGAATACAAACACTGTTGCTTTACCTGCAACCGGGCTGTCAGGTGCTTTTTTAAGTGCTACGTTTTCCATAATTGCAGCATCATACTGAAGCGGGCCATCAATTACTAAATCTGGGCGCTTTTGCTGGGCAAGCTTAGTGGCTTCACGCACTTTTTCTACATCAGCACCTGAACCCGAGGTACCCGTACTGTAGCTTATCATTGCAACACGAGGTTCAATACCAAACGCGGCCGCTGAATCCGCTGATTGAATCGCGATATCGGCCAGTTGCTCTGCTGTTGGATCAGGGTTGATAGCACAGTCACCGTATACCAGAACTTGATCAGGTAACAACATAAAGAAGACTGATGATACCAACGATGAACCTGGTGCAGTTTTAATTAACTGTAGCGGTGGGCGAATCGTGTTGGCTGTAGTGTTAACAGCACCCGACACTAGGCCATCTACTTTGCCTTGCTCAAGCATCATAGTACCAAGCACCACGTTATCAAGTAATTGCTCTTGGGCAACCACTTCTGTTAAGCCTTTGTTTTTACGAATTTCGACCATAGGCGCAACGTAGTCGTTGATCACATCACCTGGCTCAATAATGGTTACATTATCGTTTAGCTCAACACCTTGTTGCTCAGCAATTCGTAAAATCTCTTCTTTGTCACCAAGTAGGATTGTTTTTGCAATGCCACGTTGACCACAAATTGCTGCGGCTTTAATCGTGCGCGGCTCATTACCTTCAGGTAAAACAACCGTTTTCTTCGCTTGACGGGCTTTATCTGTCAGTAAGAAGCGAAACGCTGGCGGAGACATTTTACGAGTACGACCAACACTTTTTGCAAGGCTGTCTAACCAGTCAGAATCAATGTTACTAGCGTTGTGATCTTTTACTTTATCGATACGTTGGTCATCATCACACGGTACTTCCATATTGAAGTTGTGCAGTAATAAAGACGTGCGCCATGTATCTTCTTGTGTTGCCAGAATCGGCAGGCCGGTATTCATAGCTTGTTCGCACAATTTCATGATGCGATCTTCAGGCTTAAAGCCACCGGTTAATAAAATAGCCCCAAGCTTGGTACCATTCATAGCCGATAAACAAGCGGCAACGAGTACATCAGAGCGATCGCCCGGAGTGACCAGTAATGCACCTGGGGTAAAGTGGCTTAAAATATTCGATACAGTACGAGCACAGAAAGTAACGCGACGTAAACGACGGTGAGCCATGTCGCCTTCGTTAATAACTTCAGCCTTTAGGTATTCACATAAATCACGCACACGTGGCGCTACTAGGTCGAAATCCCACGGGATTGAACCTAATAACTTAAATGGGTGTTTTCTGAAAATAGGCAGTGATGCTAAACGGTTTAATTCGTTTTCAAGTTGCTCAGGCTCATGGGCTTCAACAAGGTCTGCACGTGCGCGACCTTCGTCATCTAAAGGTGCATTAACTTTGTTGAAAATACAGCCTAACACGCGAGGGTGGTTAACACCGCCATAGTTGCCTGAGGCAATTTCTAAACGGTCTTCAATTTGGTCGTTGCTATCGTTACTAGGCGTTAAAACAAAAACAATATCAGCACCCAGTGTTTGCGCGATTTCACGGTTTACACGGCCTGCATAAGGCTGGCGGCGTGTTGGCACCATACCTTCGATAATAGCAATTTCGTCTTCTTTAATGGTGCTTTCAAAGCGCTCTACGATTTCTTCTAGTAAATCGTCGCCTTTACCATCACCAATCATTTGCTCTGCATAGCTAAGCTCAAATGGTGTCGGCGGATTAATTGGCGAGCCATGGGTGACAATTTGCGTCGACTTTTCAGGACCTGTATCGCCAGAGCGTGGCTGTGCAATTGGCTTGAAAAAGTTCACTTTAAGCGCTTTTTGCTCAAGCGCACGCACTAAACCAACAGATACAGATGTTAAACCAACCCCAGTCGAAATAGGGATCAACATAATTCTACGTGCCATTTACTTAACCCTCCTTTGCAATGCGGGCTGCATCGTTAGCAATAACCCATTCTTCGTTAGTCGGGATCACAAACGCTTTAGCATGCGCTTGGCCTTTTGAAATTAAGCCTTCTTTACCAAAACGTGCCGCTAAGTTTGCAGCTTCGTCACACTCAAGGCCTAAAAAGCCTAATTGAGTGATTACTTTGTCACGAATGATATCTGAGTTTTCACCAATTCCACCGGTGAAAATAAGTGCATCAAGGCGTTGTACTGGCACCAAGAATGCGGCGATTTGTTTTGCTAAGCGGTAGCAGAAAATATCGAGTGCAAGGTTCGCTTGTGGGTGGCCCTCAACGGCGGCTTCTTCAATAGTGCGACAGTCATTTGATAATTCACTAATACCTAACAAACCACTTTGCTTATTAAGTAAATCATCAATTTCTTGCACTGAATAATTTAGTTGCTGAGTTAAAAACGTGAATAAACCCGGGTCGATACTACCACTGCGGGTACCCATCACTAAGCCTTCGAGCGGTGTAAGGCCCATACTGGTATCAACACTCTTACCATCTTTAATCGCACATACAGAACAGCCATTACCTAAATGTGCACTGATCACATTGGTTTGCTCGCGCTCTTTGCCTAATAATTTTGCAGCTTCACCTGCAACATAATAATGGCTCGTGCCATGGAACCCATAACGTCTTACGCCGTGCTCTTTATAAAGCGAGTAAGGTAGGGCGTATAAGTAAGCAAGATTTGGCATGCTTTGGTGAAATGCCGTATCAAACACAGCAATTTGTGGCAGCGCTGAGAACGCTTGCTGTGCAGTACGAATGCCCAATAAGTTGGCAGGGTTATGAAGTGGTGCAAGTGCCGCTGTTTTTTCGATAGCTGCAAGTACATCATCGTCAATAAGCACAGATTCAGTGAAATGCTCACCACCGTGCACAACACGATGACCCACAGCAATTAAATTATCTGCAAGGTCTAGCTCATTAACTAGCTTCACAAGCTCAGCAATTGCTGCATCGTGGGCTTGGCCCTTTGCAAGCTCAATAAGTTGTTTTTCACCATTATATTTATATTTGATTGAAGGCGTATCTGAGCCAAGGCGCTCAGCTAAACCAGAAATAACTTCGTCAGAAGTGGCGGCATCTAAAATGGCAAATTTTAAACTTGAACTACCACAGTTAAGTACTAAAACATGTTGTGGTGAGCAAAGGGGCGTCGACATAGCTAGGTCCTAAAAGTACGATATCAGTCAGTGTATATTAAGGCTTGATAATTAGAATTCTTTGCCAGTATAGTAAATAAGTATTTTGTTGCTACACTTAACAAAGCTAGGCTGTAATTATACTAAAGTCTGGTTGACTTAAGCCGATAACATTTTATCTCATTTAGACTTTAAACGTTAGTCTCCTAACCATTAATTTGGTATTAAAACTAGGACAGGTTTTGCAGGGATTGTATCCGGGAGTGTGTTACACTCGGTTGTGAAACAAGTTGAAAACCCTAGGAGTGATGATGCAAAAAGGTGTCATGTCACAAGTGCAAACAGGTCGTCAGTACGCTAAAAAATGGCCGATGCGACAAGAGCTCGCTCCATTGTTTGCCGAATTTAGAGTGATCAAGGCCACTGAACTGGCAATTACAGTGATGCCAATATTGGCAATGCTGACCGTTTTTATGCAAGTTAATTACTTAGGTAGTGATTATTTTCCACAAGCTATCACTATCGCGCTTTTCTTTTTATCACTACCACTTCAAGGTTTGTTGTGGCTAGGCCGCCGTGCAGAAACCCGTTTAGAGCCAGCAATGCTAAGTTGGTACACAGAGCTGCACAGTAAAATGAAGGCGCATGGTTATCAGTCACAATTAACGACTGAAAAACCACGCTACACTGACTTAGCTCAATTATTAAAAGATATGTTCGAAAAAATGGATAAAGCCTTCACTAAAGAACACTTCTAATTGCGAACAAACTGGCTCACATAAAACGATAACGTTACTTTTTGTGGGCCTTGTTGCTCTATCTGCTGCCAATGCTCTGGGCGAAACTTCCACGCAAACGGCGTCATCATAATTAAATGTTTTATCTCATCGACAGACAACAGCACTTGTTGCTCTAACAAGTTTATCGACTCTTTGCTAAAGCCTGCTGGTGGTTCTATCTCTGTATGCGGTTTTACATCGGCATAAATAAACGCTTTTAACTCTTTAAGATGCCAAGGGCCAGGGCTTGCAACAATTAAACTAGCTTGCGGTTTGGCAAGGCGAGCAAGTTCTTGTGCAAATAAAGGGGCAAACACACTAACAAGCACATCAGCCTGCGCATCTGCAAAAGGGGCTTGGCTAATCGACGCGACACTAAAATGCGCATTTTCGTAACGCTTAGCGGCGTATTTTACCGCGGGCTTAGAAATATCAACACCATATACATCGGCACTCGACTGCGCTGCAATAGCTTGCGTGTAAAAGCCTTCACCACAGCCTAAATCAATCACTGAACTTGGTTCGAGAGAGGCCACTAGCTCTGCTAAAGCTTGCTGTAAAAACAAATAGTGCCCGGCACTTAAAAATGAGCGGCGTGCTTGCACCATTTCAAGGTTATCGCCCGGTTGTTTCGACTTTTTATTTTGCACGGGAAGTAAATTGACATAACCCTCTTTGGCGATATCAAAACTGTGGTTGTTGTCACAACGGTAAGTTTTGTCGTTTAGAGTAAGTTCAAGTTTGCAAAGCGGGCAGTGATAGTGAAGACTCATGAGTCTAAATAGTCCTTATCATAAAAGGTTTTAACCCAATGAGGGCGATAGGTGATCATCAAGGTAATGGCCATGCCATTGAGCATTGCTTCAGGAAACCAAATTATGGCACACAGGATCAGATAGTTTTCTGAAATCTCAATAAAACTGTAATCACCAAGCAAGTAATAAAACACACCGCTGGTAAGTATTTTAATACAGGCGATAACAGCAGCGGTTAAAAACGCGCATAAAAAGATATAAATAAAAAAGTGTCTCGGCAGGTAGCTATAGCAAAGCACAAAACACAAATAGCTCAATGTTATTGGTAAAAAAGCAGTAAACAATAAATGCACTGGCAGTATTGATACTGGCAACTGAGCGACTAATACCAAGAGTAAACTTGCAAGAAGGCTTGCAAAAATTGCCAGTCGCCAACCTAAAATTAGGGTCACTGCAGTGACCCCCAAAATATGCAATTCGAGGCCAGGTAATATCCCCGCTTTAATGCGCCACAGTACCGCAAGTACAAGGGCACATGCGAGCACACCCACTTGTCTTATCGGTGTTGCCAGCAAATGTGACAGGCTTTGTTTATCAAAGCTGAGCCAAAGTATTATAGCCACACAGCTCCACAATGGGAGCTGCCATTGCATAGTGTCTATCATGCGTTAAATGTTGACCAAATTGGCGCATGATCAGATGGTTTTTCGATACCACGCAATTCGTAATCGATACCAGACTCAACACAACGCTCAGCAAGAGCAGGGGTTGCTAAGATCACATCAATACGCAGACCGCGGTTGTCATCAAAACCTTTAGAGCGGTAATCAAACCAAGAATATTGCTCGGTTTTTTCTGGGTAAAGTTCACGGAAGGTATCTTTAAAGCCCCAGTTTAATAACGTGCTTAACCATTCACGCTCTTCAGGTTGGAAAGAACACTTACCTGTTTTTAACCAGCGCTTACGGTTTGGTTCACCAATACCAATATCGAGATCGGTTGGTGAAATATTAATATCGCCCATCACAATAACATCTTGCTCTGGCGTGTGGTTATCTTCTAAGTGAGTCATTAAATCTTTATAGAATTGACGCTTATAAGGGAATTTGGTTTCGTGGGCAATATTATCCCCTTGCGGGAAGTAGCCATTCATCACCGTTAGGTCACGACCATTTTCTTGTGTCACGGTAACACTGATCATACGACGCTGTGATTCGTCGGTATCGGTTGCAAAGCCTTTAACTACTGATTTCGGCTCTTGTTTACATAACATAGCCACGCCGTAATGCGCTTTTTGACCATGAAAATAAACGTGATAACCCATTTTTTGCACATCTTCGAGAGGGAAGGCCTCATCATGTACTTTGATTTCTTGTAAGCCAATAATATCTGGTTGATGTTTATCAATTACGGCTTGCAATTGGTGTAAACGAGCGCGCAGGCCGTTAATGTTAAATGAGATTACCTTCATGGTGCACCTATTATTTTTGTTTCAGTGTTTAGCGCAATTCTATCATCAAACTAGGGCTTATTCATGAGCTAATTACGAAAATCAAATTGGGTAAATGTTGATCAATTGCTGCTTAATTTAAAAACATTGTTAACTCACTATTAATTATTAAATTAAATAAATAATTCAGTTGATCTACTGATTTTTGTTTATATAATGCGCGCAAACCATCCGTTCATATTATGTACTATTTAAAGGTAAACCATGAAAAAACAATTAGTGATGCTTTCTCTTGCATGTATCTCATTTGGCTCATTAGCAAGCAACCCGCACTACTTTTCAGCTGATAACCGTATTGAATCAAAGTTATGTAGCTTAAGTGCGAACGAAGGGTTTACCGCTGCACGTAAAGAAGCAGCAAAGCATGGCATTTCAATGTCACGTTTTTCAAAAAGCATTTTATGTAACGGTACTGACATCCGTGAAATTGCTAAAAAAGCACAATCACAAGAAGCAGCAAAAGCAGCTGTTGAAGTGTTTGCTAAAAATGAGCAAAAAGAAACTCAACTTTGCATCACTGCACTTAAAAAAGGTTTAACACCTGTGCGTGAAAAAATTGGTAACTTAAATACGTTAAAATGTAATGGCGAAGCAGTAACAGACTTCGTTAAGCGTTACCAAAACGCAGCTATCTAATAGCAGCATTTTTGTTATTTGTAAAAAGCGCTCTTCGGAGCGCTTTTTTTATGAAAAAATTACAGTAATCCATGAAAAGCTTGCTAAATCATAGGCTTAACACCAACTTAACCAGGCTGTAAGTGCTTGATTTTAGCCAATAAGGCATTTTGGCATTCAACTTGTAACATTCGAAGTGAATCTAATCGACTACAAGGAAATGTCTTATGAACAAGTTAACTTTAGCATCAACAATTTTAGCAGCACTAAGTCTTTCAGCATGTTCTGCAAGTAACTCTTTAGCAAAAATCGACAGTGATTTTGGCAGCCTAGATAATGACAATGACGGTTATATCTCTAAGGTAGAAGCTGACGATGATGCTATTTGGGATCATTTTTCAAATATCGATACCAATATGGATGAGCAAATCAGCCGTACTGAATTTAATGCATACATGCAGCTAAATACAGGCAAAGTGGCAACTGATAGTGAGGTATCTGAATCAGCATTTAAAGCTGAAATCGCTAAATTTGACCCAATCGAAAATGACTTTAAATCGTTAGATAACGACAAAAATGGTTATGTTTCTATTGAAGAAGCCGATGACGACGGTATCGCAAATCACTTTGGCTATATGGATATCAACAAAGATAAGCGTGTAAGCCGCACTGAGTTTGTTAATTACATTAGCAAATATGGCAGCGACGTTGCCGAAGATGATGCCCTTGAAATGGTTAAAAATAGCTAATTTCAATATTCATTCATAAATATCCCCCAAAGCCAGTGTTTTACACTGGCTTTTTTACAATAATTTTTCCAACCTTGGCCGACTTCTGTCATAATAGAGCGTTAGTGATTTAAAATGACCTTTAGTAGCGATGGCCACAAAACGTATCAGTGATGAACAGTTAGTCGAAATCATAGAAGCCGCGATTTTTGTTGCTGGAAAACCTGTGTCTAAACGTCATTTAAAAGAGACAGTATTAGCTGATTTAAGCGTTTCTATGCCGCGCATTAATAATGCAATTGAACAAATTCAAACGCATTATCAAACCCGAGGCATTAAGCTTGTTGCGGTAGGCAGCGGTTACAGGTTTCAAGCCTGCGCTAGTTTAGCGCCTTGGCTGGCAAACTTATGGCAAGAGCGCGCACCTAAATACTCACGAGCACTACTAGAAACTTTATCCTTAATTGCTTATAGACAACCTATTACCCGTGGTGAAATTGAACAAGTACGGGGGGTTTCTGTTGGCTCAGGAATTATTAAAACCTTATTAGAAAGAGAGTGGGTTAGAGTTGTTGGCCATAAAGAGGTGCCTGGGCGCCCAGCGTTGTATGCCACAACATCCGCTTTCTTAGATTATTTTTCATTAGCTGGTTTAGATGAATTACCGCCGTTACCTGAACTTCAGGAGAGTAAAATCAACCAGTTATTGAGCGATCCTTCTGTGAGAGAACTATCTGAATGAGTAATGTAGAAACTGAAAAGTTACAAAAAGTATTAGCCCGTGCTGGCGTGGGTTCACGTCGTGAAATGGAAAAGTACATCGATGCCAACCGTGTGAGCGTGAATGGTAAAGTGGCACGTTTAGGCGACCGTGTTGAAGCAACCGATGTAATTCGAGTTGACGGTCACGTAGTAAAAATTGAAGACAAAGCTGACCGTATTTGTCGTGTACTTATGTATAACAAACCAGAAGGCGAGCTATGTACACGTAAAGACCCGGAAGGCCGTCGTACGGTATTTGACCGTTTACCACGTGTTGATGGCGAACGTTGGATTGCAGTTGGCCGACTAGATATAAATACCGCTGGTTTAATGCTGTTTACTAACGATGGTGAACTTGCTAACCGTTTAATGCACCCAAGCTACGAAGTAGAGCGTGAGTACTCAGCTCGTGTGTTTGGTGAAGTAACTAACGAAACGCTACGCACTTTAACAAAAGGTGTTGAGCTTGAAGATGGTCCTGCAAAATTCTTAAACATCAAACCTATGGGTGGTGAAGGTATCAACCGTTGGTTCAATGTGACTTTAACAGAAGGTCGTAACCGCGAAGTACGTCGTTTATGGCAATCACAAGATGTTGAAGTATCGCGTCTTATCCGTATTCGTTACGGTAAGTTAGAGCTTGATAAGCGCTTGCCACAAGGTGGTTGGGCTGAACTTGATTTAGACACGGTTAACTATTTACGTAAAACAGTGCAACTAGGCCGCGAAACGCAAACTAAGCTGTCGGTTATTCCTGAAAAGCGTAAAGACAAGCGTGCCAAAATTAACCAAATCCGTAAGGCGGTTAAAAAGCACAATCAACGCGCTAAACAAACTAAGCGTCGTTAATCAGAAATATAATTGTTTGCAGATAAACTAATTTATTTGCAAACAGGCATAAAAAAAGCAGCGATATCGCTGCTTTTTTGTTTCACAATGCTAATTAAGCATTTTCAACTGCTGTACGTGGGTCAACATATTCCATGTTGAAAGCTTCAGCTACTTCTTTATAAGTAACTTTACCTTTGATCACGTTTAAGCCTTTTAAGAAGTTTGCATCGTCAAGAAGCGCTTTCTTATAGCCTTTGTTAGCAAGGTTGATGATGAACGGTAATGTTGCATTGTTAAGTGCGAACGTAGAAGTACGTGGAACAGCACCAGGCATGTTAGCAACACAGTAGTGAACAACGTCATCAACGATATAAGTAGGATCAGCGTGTGTTGTCGCTTTAGAAGTTGCGATACAACCACCTTGGTCGATTGCAACGTCAACGATTGCAGAACCAGGCTTCATTGCTTTGATGTGCTCAGCTGTTACTAGTTTAGGCGCTGCTGCACCTGGGATTAGTACGCCACCGATCACAAGGTCAGCTTCTAGTACGTGTTTTTCTAGTGCGTCAGCAGTAGAGTAGATAGCTTTAACTTTATTACCGAACTGTGCGTCTAATGCACGTAGTACGTCGATGTTACGGTCAAGAACAACAACATCAGCACCTAGGCCAACAGCCATTTGCGCTGCGCTACGACCAACCATGCCGCCGCCGATAACAACAACTTTAGCTGGCTCAACACCTGGTACACCACCAAGTAACATACCACGGCCGTGGTTTGATTTTTCAAGCGCTTGTGCACCTGCTTGGATAGACATACGACCAGCAACTTCACTCATAGGAGCAAGAAGAGGTAAACCGCCACGTGAATCAGTTACTGTTTCGTAAGCGATACATACTGCGCCACTTTTAACTAGGTCTTCAGTTTGTGGAAGATCCGGTGCTAAGTGAAGGTAAGTAAATAGAATTTGGTCTTCGCGTAACATTGCACGCTCAACAGCTTGTGGCTCTTTTACTTTAACGATCATTTCAGCTTTAGCAAAAACTTCTGCTGCTGTTGGTAAAATTTCAGCACCAGCTGCAACATAATCTTCGTTAGTGAAGCCAATGCCCATACCAGCATCAGTTTCAACAAACACTTGGTGGCCATGGTTTACTAGTTCACGAACACTCGCAGGAACCATACCTACACGGTATTCATGGTTTTTGATTTCTTTAGGTACACCAATAATCATAGTTTTTCGCCTTAATAGAACGGGATAAAATTTTTGACTATTATATTCATGACCAGCCAGTGTGTCTCACCTTTTTTAAGTGGTATTCTAGTGATATAATCTAAAAATATATTTTAAACAGTGCAAAACTCTGGTTTGGCTTATGCATCAATTACTCGACAGAATAGACCGTAAAATTTTAATGGAATTACAGCACGATGGTCGGATCTCTAACGTAGAGCTGGCAAGGCGTGTAGGGCTAAGTGCCACCCCTTGTTTGGAGCGGGTAAAAAAGCTAGAAAGAGAGGGTTATATACTCGGATATAAAGCAGTAGTGGATCCTGCTAAACTTGGCCAAGGTTTGTCGGTTTATGTAGAAGTAACCATCACTAAAACCTCACCAGATGTTTTCGAAGAGTTTAACGCTGCAGTTAAAAAGCACGACGAAATAATTGAGTGCCATCTAGTGTCGGGTAATTTCGACTTTTTATTAAAAACACGTGTAAATGATATGTCGGAATATCGTAATGTACTGGGTGATATTCTACTAAAACTGCCAAATGTCAGTGAAAGCCGAACTTATGTGGTAATGGAAGAAGTAAAAGGTGAAGAAGGGGTCATTATTCGCCCATATATTGCCTAAACTGTTAAAATACATATTGAGTAACAAAAACTTGTTCATTATCAGTCCATCAAGGCTAAGATAAAGTGCATCAAACGGCATTTCCTGCTAAGGTATTTCACTGCTAATCGATCAGTAAAGAATAATAAGGAATAGGGAGCTATGCGCCTAAATGGTGTTCAAAGACTGTTAGAAACGGGGCTAATCATCAGCACCTTTGCTGCAGTATTTATTTTATGTGCATTAATCAGTTTTGATCCTGCGGACCCTTCATGGTCGCAAACCGGTGAATTTGTTAATGTTAAGAATATTACCGGCACAGCGGGAGCTTGGGTTGCAGATATCCTATTACTCACTTTTGGCTGGCTTGCTTATTTAGTGCCTGTTGCTATTCAATTGTTCGGTTATTTATTATTTAAACAACCACACCGTATTTTCCAGCTTGATTACACCACGCTTGCCTTACGTGTTATTGGCTTTGCGCTGTTTATTACTTCAGCGACCGCCATTAGCAGCATTAATTTTGATGATATTTATAACTTTTCATCTGGTGGGGTAGTGGGGGATGTTATTGCTACAGCAATGATGCCTACCTTTAATTTTACCGGCACCTCAATTTTATTACTGTGTTTTTTCTTTGCTGGTTTAACCCTATTAACCGGTATTTCGTGGGTGCAATTTGTCGATTTTGTCGGCAAGTGGGTAATGAAAGCATTCTACTTTTTACGTGAGCAATTTTCTGCTTGGTTACATCGTGAAAAAGAAGCTGTTAAAGATATCGCCACTACAGAGCCAGACGCTAACTTTGTAGAGCCAGAAAACGAGCCTGCTATTAACTTTAATGATGCAGATGAAGAAGAACCAAAGCCTACTAAGCCTAAGCAAAAGCCTGCTGAAAAAGCCGATGATGACTTTAAAGGCTTTGATGAACTAGACGATATTCTTGACCAAGAAATTGGTTTTAGTGCCCTTGATGATGAATCATTCGATACCGTATCGGCACTGAATGCGCTTGATCAGAGCCCAGTCGTTGAGCCAGAAAAACCTGTTACAACGGTTGTTTCGCCTGCGCGCCCAATGCCTAAGCCGAAACCTGCGTATCAGCCACCACCAACGGCAAAGGAAAAGTTTGAAGCACTGCTTGAAGAGCAGCCGCCTACAAACCCGTTACCATCACTTGATTTATTAGACCGCCCAGATAAAGCGAAAAACCCATTATCGCAAGAAGAGCTTGATGGTATTTCGCGTTTAGTTGAAACCAAATTACTTGATTTTAACATTCAAGCTGCAGTTGTGGGTGTGTACCCAGGTCCGGTTGTAACGCGCTTTGAGCTTGATTTAGCGCCGGGTATTAAAGTAGCTAAAATCACTGGCCTAGCGAAAGATTTAGCACGTTCACTGTCTGCGGTGAGTGTTCGTGTGGTAGAAGTTATTCCGGGTAAAACCTATGTTGGTTTAGAGCTGCCAAACAAACACCGTGAAATAGTGCGTTTAAGTGAAGTTATTAACGCGCCTAAGTTTGAATCAAACCCATCACCACTGACTATGGTATTAGGTAAAGACATTGCTGGCGAGCCGGTATGCGCTGACCTTGGCAAAATGCCACATTTACTTGTTGCGGGTACCACAGGTTCAGGTAAGTCAGTGGGCGTTAATGTAATGATATTAAGCTTACTGTACAAATCGGGCCCTGATGATGTTCGTATGATCATGATCGACCCGAAAATGCTTGAACTTTCTGTGTACGAAGGCATCCCACATTTATTATGTGAAGTTGTTACCGACATGAAAGAAGCAGCCAATGCATTGCGTTGGTGTGTAGGTGAAATGGAACGTCGTTATAAGCTTATGTCTGCACTTGGTGTGCGTAATTTAAAAGGTTACAACCAAAAAGTGTTGGATGCCAAAGAAGCGGGTCAACCGATTCTAGATCCACTGTTTAAAGACACCGACGGCATGGCCGATGGCCCTGAAGAGCTAGATAAACTACCAAGTATTGTGGTGGTCATTGACGAATTTGCCGACATGATGATGATCGTGGGTAAAAAAGTGGAAGAGTTGATTGCACGTATCGCGCAAAAAGCCCGTGCTGCAGGTATTCACTTAGTGCTAGCAACACAACGCCCATCGGTTGACGTAATTACAGGTTTGATTAAAGCGAATATTCCAACCCGTATGGCGTTCCAAGTTTCAAGTAAAATTGACTCGCGTACCATTTTAGATCAGCAAGGCGCTGAAAACTTACTTGGTATGGGTGACATGCTTTACTTACCGCCGGGTACCAGTGTACCAGTGCGTGTGCATGGCGCGTTTGTTGACGACCACGAAGTTCATGCGGTTGTAGACGATTGGAAAAAACGTGGCAAACCAAATTATATTGATGAAATTTTAAGTGGCGATGCCACAGAAGAAATTTTACTACCAGGAGAAACCAGTGAAGACGGTGATGAAGAGTCAGATCCGCTTTACGATGAAGCAGTATCATTTGTAATTGAAACCGGCAAAGTGTCGGTATCGAGTGTACAGCGTAAGCTTCGTGTAGGTTATAACCGCGCAGCACGCTTAGTTGAACAAATGGAAACATCAGGCATTGTTAGCGCACCAGGACATAACGGTGCCCGCGAAGTCTTAGTGCCAAATGGTGGAGCAAATTAATGAAAAAAATTAAATACCTAGCCCTAATTATGGGTTGTTTATTAAGCGGTCAAAGTTTTGCAGACGACAGCGAAGCGCTACAACAACAACTGGCTGCGATTAAAAGTTTTAAAGCAGAGTTTTCACAGCAGGTTACCGATTCGCAAGGCGAAGCTATCATGCAAGGTGAGGGGAATATTGCCCTTCAGCAACCTATGATGATCCGCTGGCAGCAACAAAGCCCAGACGATACTTTATTTGTATCAAATGGCGACAAAACGTATTACTTCGACAGCTTTGCAGAGCAAGTAACGATTATGAATACTCACAGCCTGATTGATTCAACACCGTTTGTATTGTTGACCTCAAAAGATCCAGAGCAGTGGGCTAAATACCAAGTTGTGGCAACTGATGCAGGTTTTAGCGTCACGCCAAACAAAGGCGTTGAGAGCCAAGTTGAAAAGTTAGACATTAGCTTTAACGCTCAAGAGCAAGGTCTAGCATCTCTGACAGTACTAGATACCTCTGGTCAGCAGTCTTTATTTACCTTTAAAGATGCTAAAGTAAACGAAGTACTTGCAACTCAAACCTTTGAATTTACTATTCCAGAAGGCGTTGAAGTTGACGACCAAAGCCAAGGTGATTAAGGCTTGAGTAATCTCGGATTTAATTTTGGTCCTGATGTGCGCCCACTTGCGGCGCGCATGCGACCAGGAACACTCAATGACTACATAGGTCAGCAGCACCTTTTAAGCCCCGATAAACCTCTTTACCAAGCGATTCTTGCAGGTCGATGCCACAGCCTCATTTTGTGGGGGCCGCCAGGCGTTGGTAAAACCACGTTAGCGCAGATTATTGCAAATCATGCCGATGCCAGCCTTATTCAAATGTCGGCAGTCACAGCGGGTGTGAAGGATATTCGTGAGGCCGTAAGCGAAGCAAAAGCAAATCTTGCAGGGCGTGGGCAGCGCACCTTATTGTTTGTTGACGAAGTACACCGTTTTAATAAATCTCAGCAAGATGCATTTTTGCCACATATTGAAGATGGTACTTTTATTTTTGTTGGCGCGACCACCGAAAACCCATCATTTGCACTTAATAACGCGATACTGTCTCGTGCCCGTGTATATGTATTAAAAGCACTTGAGCAAGCCGATTTATTCAACGTAATTGAGCGCGCCTTACGTGAAGACGTAGAGCTCCGCCAAAAACACATTGAAATTGCCGAAAACGCTAAGCAAGCCCTTTGCCAAGCAAGTGATGGCGATGCGCGTAAAGTGCTTAACCTGTTAGAACAAGCGGTTGATTTAACCACGGAGCAGCAGGGCAGATACCTTGTTGACCAACATGTTTTAAGCCAAGTTTTACCAACTCACTTAGCCAAGTACGACAAAGGCGGTGATGAGTTTTACGACTTGATTTCAGCGTTTCATAAGTCAGTACGAGGTAGTTCACCTGATGGCGCCTTATATTGGTACTGCCGTATTTTAGCCGGTGGCGGCGACCCACTTTATGTTGCAAGGCGCTTATTAGCGATTGCTACAGAAGATATTGGCAATGCCGACCCGCGAGCAATGGAAGTCGCACTCAATGCGTGGGATATTTTTCAACGTGTTGGCCCAAGTGAAGGTGAGCGCGCTATTGCACAAGCCACCATTTATTTAGCCAGTGCCCCGAAAAGTAATGCCGTGTATATGGCATTTAATCAAGCAATGCAAGATGCTAAAAATGAGCCGAGCCATCCGGTGCCAGAGCATTTACGCAATGCACCAACTAGCTTAATGAAAGACTTAGGTTATGGCGCTGAATATCGGTATGCACATAATGAGGAAGGTGCGTTTGCAGCAGGCGAAAAGTATTTTCCTGAGGCAATTAATGATCGCCAGTATTACTTCCCAACCGATCGTGGGCTTGAACAAAAAATAAAACAAAAGCTGGACTATTTAACTCAGCGCAACGAGCAAAGTGATATTAAACGTTATGAATAGTTTGAAACTTTACATGATGATTGCAATGGGGGGCGCTTCAGGGGCGTGTTTACGCTATTTTCTTAGCGAAACCATGCTAAAACTGCTCGGTAGGGGATTCCCTTTTGGCACGTTGACAGTTAATATTCTTGGTTCATTGTTAATGGGCATTTTATACGGCTTGATTGAAAAAGAAATAATCGCTGTTAGCCCCGCTAAAACCTTAATTGGTATTGGCTTTTTAGGTGCATTGACCACCTTTTCAACATTCTCAATGGATTCGTTGTTGCTCTTGCAACAAGGTCACTTTTTTAAAATGGCCCTCAATATCACCTTAAACGTGGTGGTGTGTATATTTATGGCTTGGCTGGGCCTTCAGCTGGTAATGCAAAAAGGTTAAAAATCAAACATGTTAGATTCTAAATATTTACGTCAAGATATCGAACAAGCGGCTGCACGTTTAGCATCACGCGGTTACGAACTTGATATTGCAGCGGTAACTGCACTTGAAGAAAAACGCAAAACATTACAAGTACAAACGCAAGAACTTCAAAGCGAGCGTAATGCAAGTTCCAAAGCTATCGGCCAAGCAAAAGCGAAAGGCGAGCACGAAAAAGCACAACAGCTGCTTGATTCAGTCAGTAACCTTGGTGATCAACTAGACAGCGTTAAAGCTGAGCAAGACGCAGTACTTGAAGAGCTTAAGCAAATTGCACTTGCTATTCCAAACCTACCTGATGAGTCTGTTCCTGTAGGTGAAGACGAAGATCAAAACGTTGAAATTTCAACCTGGGGTACGCCTAAGTCATACGACTTTGAAGTAAAAGATCACGTTGATGTTGGTCAAGACGTAAACGGCCTAGACTTTGAAATGGGCGTTAAAATCAGTGGCGCACGTTTTACTGTTATGCGTGGTCAAGTTGCACGTATGCACCGTGCTCTTACGCAGTTCATGCTTGATACGCACACAGAGCAAAACGGCTATACAGAAATGTATGTGCCTTACCTTGTTAATAGCGCAAGCTTATACGGTACTAGCCAATTACCTAAGTTTGCTGGTGACTTATTCCACACTTTAGGTTTAGTGGATGACGACGGTCAGCAACAACCAGGTTTTAGCTTAATTCCTACTGCTGAAGTACCACTTACGAACAGTGCTCGTGACGAAATTTACGACGAAAGCGACTTACCAATTCGTTTAACAGCACATACACCTTGTTTCCGTAGTGAAGCAGGTAGCTATGGCCGTGATACACGTGGTCTTATTCGTCAGCACCAATTCGACAAAGTTGAATTAGTACAATTAGTAAAACCAGAAGATTCAATGCAAGCGCTAGAAGAGCTAACAGGTCACGCTGAGCAAATCTTACAAGCATTAGAACTTCCATACCGTAAAGTGATTTTATGTACGGGTGATATGGGCTTTGGTGCAGCAAAAACTTACGATTTAGAAGTATGGTTACCTGCACAAAACACCTATCGTGAAATTTCATCATGTTCAAACATGGTTGATTTCCAAGCTCGTCGTATGCAAGCGCGTTTCCGTCGTCAAGGCGAGAAAAAGCCAGAGCTACTTCATACACTAAATGGTTCAGGTTTAGCGGTTGGTCGTACTCTTGTAGCAATCTTAGAGAACTACCAACAAGCTGACGGCTCGATTGTTGTACCAGAAGTATTACGCCCTTACATGGGTGGCTTAGAAGTTATTAAATAATTTTAATGCTATTCACTTTAAAGGCCGCATCGGGAATCCATGCGGCCTTTTTGTTGTCTAAAATCTATTAAAAACAAAAGTGGATCTAAAGCTGAACAACCAACGTATCCAAAGCATTAAGTTAATAGTGTGAAGTTATATGAGTAATAAACAAAAATCTGTGCCAACATCACGATTTTCACGCGCTGCTCGGCTTGGCTCTTTAGCTGGAAAGGTCGCGGGTAATATGTTGTTTGAAGGCACAAAAGCATGGGCTACGGGCAAGCAAACATCACGACAAGAGTTATTGTTACAGCCAAAAAATATTCAGCGCTTTGCAGAGCAGCTTGCAAATTTGCGTGGAGCAGCAATGAAATTGGGGCAGCTGTTATCCATGGACAGTGGCGAATTACTTACTCCTGAGCTATCTGCAATTTTAGCAAGGCTACGCTCTGAAGCGACGCCCATGCCACAAAAGCAGCTTGTTAAAGTAATGCGAGAGCATTGGGGTGATGCGTGGCTAGAGCAATTATCGCATTTTGAACTCAGACCATTTGCTGCGGCATCAATAGGGCAAGTGCATATTGCTTATCGAGAATCGGGAGAAAAGTTAGCAGTTAAAGTGCAATACCCAGGTATTGCAAAAGGCATTGCCAGTGATGTTGATAACTTAGCTTACCTTCTGAAGCTCAGTGGTTTGCTACCCAAAGAGGTAGAAATACAGCCTCTTATCGATGAAGCAAAACAACAGCTTATTAACGAAGCTAACTACGAGTTAGAAGCTAATTATTTAAAGCGCTACAGCGAGTGTTTAAAAGGTGATGACAATTACCTTATCCCTAATGTGGTAGATTCGCTTAGTTCTTCTCAAGTTTTAGTAATGAGTTTTGTTGAAGGACAAGAGCTAGATGAACTGGCAAACACAGAGCAAGCGCTACGTAATAAAGCGGTTGAACAGTTACTCAGCCTATTTTTACGTGAATTATTTAGCTTTAAACTAGTTCAAACAGATCCAAACTTTGCTAATTATCAATATCAAATCGACAATCAACGCTTAGTACTTTTAGATTTTGGCGCTACCCGCGAACTACCTCTGCATATTAGTGATGGTTACTTACAGTTATTATCTGGAGCGATTAGTAACGACAGAGCTGGCGTTGCAACAGCAGCACAGCAAATTGGCTATTTTCAACAAGGGCTCGCTCAAGAATATATAGATAATGTCGTCGATATATTTCTTCTCGCCTGCGAACCACTGCGCCACCAAGGTGAGTATGACTTTGCAAATAGCGACTTACCAAAACGCATTAAAGAACTCGGCCTTAAAATGAGCACCGCCTCAGAGCATTGGCATGCACCACCAGTAGATGCCTTATTCGTACACAGAAAACTAGCAGGCCTGTTTTTAATCGCTGCAAAGCTAAGTGCAAAAGTGAATGTGAACAGTATTTTTAAGGAGTTTGAAGTACAGAGTGATAAATAATTGAAAGGGAGTTTGGGGTAGAGAAAAAATGGTCGGCATAGCAGGATTTGAACCTGCGACCCCTGACACCCCATGACAGTGCGCTACCAAGCTGCGCTATATGCCGACGTTGCAAGTCATAGTACGGCTTTTTTTATAAAAATCAATATCTCCGCTGTTCGATTGCTTGTTAATTGTTCAGGCAATCGGTATTAAATCAATGGGCTAGAGGTTAATCTAGCCAATCGTTGATCGTTTTGTACATAAAGTCGCGTATTAATGGTTGAGCATCGGCATTAGGGTGCAGGTTATCGTTTTGCATAAGTTCTGGACGGCCTGCAATGCTAAGCATGAAAAAGGGCATGAGCTCAGAATCTGTTTCATCGGCAATGGTTTTAAAGCTATCGGTGAAAAGTTTCGTATAACGCGGGCCATAGTTTGGTGGAATTTGTACTTCCATAACGGCGGTTTTCGCCCCGATTTGTTGGCTTTTTGTTATTAAATCACGTAGGTTAGCTTGTAGGCGTTTAATAGGGAAACCTCGTAAACCATCGTTTCCGCCAAGCTCAATGAGTACATGAGTGGGTTCAAATTCGCTCAGTAACGCGTCGAGTCGTCTTAGGGCTCCGCCTGTGGTTTCACCGCTAATACTGGCGTTTACTAGGTATACAGATTGGTCTTTTTCATCGTACTTATCTTGTAACAATTTAACCCAGCCTTGCTCTTGTTTAAGACCGTAAGCGGCGCTTAAACTGTCACCTAAAATTAAAATTGTGTTGTCAGCTGCTGCCGTAAGTGGTTTGATTACTAACAGTAAAACGAATATAAAACGTAGGATTGGATGCATCATATGTCAGCGCTTTCTCAATTAAACATCATTCAAGTTAAAGGACTTTCTAAAACGGTCACCACGGTTGAGGGCGACCTGACCATCCTCAGTGACATCAGCTTTAATGTCAAGTCGGGCGACTCAGTTGCTGTAGTAGGCACTTCTGGTTCGGGTAAGTCTACTTTATTAAGTTTATTAGCAGGCCTTGACCAATCAACGGGCGGCAGTATCCATTTAGACGGAGCCGCATTACACGAATTAGATGAAGAAGCACGCGCAGCACTTCGCGCTGAAAAAGTAGGTTTTGTATTTCAGTCTTTCATGCTTGTACAAAGCTTAACAGCCCTTGAAAACGTAATGCTTCCGGCAGAACTTGCGGGTAGTAAAGATGCTAAACAACAAGCCCTTGAGTTACTTGAAAAGGTAGGCTTAAGTCATCGTGTTGGCCATTACCCGTCGCAATTATCTGGTGGTGAGCAGCAACGTGTAGCAATTGCCCGTGCATTTATTGGTACACCGAAAATCTTATTTGCCGATGAACCATCAGCAAACCTTGATAGCAAAAACGGTAAGTTAATTGAGTCTCTATTATTTGAACTAAATAAAGAGCACGGCACGACACTTATTTTAGTAACCCATGATGAGCAGCTTGCACAAAAGTGTCAGCAAATTTTACATATTGAAGCAGGGCAGTTAGTTACTGTAAAAGAAAGCGAAGGAGTGCAAGCGAATGTGGGCTAAATTAGCACTAAAACTGTTTTCACGTGAGTTTAAGCGTGGCGAATTAACAGTGATCAGTGCAGCAATAGCCTTAGCTGTACTCACTGTTTTAACACTGTCTATGGTTACCGACCGCATCGGTCAAAGTATTGAAGAAAAAAGCAGTGCCTTTATTGCCGCTGATCGCGTTTTAGCAAGTAACCATGCTTTACCTGCTGAGTTTTTAGAAAAAGCCAACCAAGATAACTTACGCACCGCTAAAATAACTTACTTCGACACCATGCTATTTGCCGGTGAAGAAATGCAGCTTGGCTCGGTTAAAGCGGTATCAAATACCTATCCGTTAAAAGGTGAGTTAAAAGTAAAAACCAGCCTGACTGGCCAACCAGAAGTAACAACCGACATTCCAAGTAGTGGTGAAGTGTGGTTAAGTGAGTCTGTGTTTTATGCGCTAAACATTAAAGTGGGCGATAAAGTAGAGCTTGGCGCTGCTACGTTTACGGCTAGTCATGTTGTAGCCGAAGAGCCAGATGCACCGTTTAATGTGTTTTCAAGCAGCCAACGAATCTTAATCAATGAAGCAGACATTGCTGTAACAGAGGTAATTCAGCCCGGCAGCCGAGTGTTTTACCGCCAACTTTATGCTGGTGACAAAGACAATTTAGATGCCTTTTATGCGTGGTTAAAACCACAAATGAAAGAAAACCAACGTTGGTATGGTGTTAAAGACCGCCAGTCACCTATTTCTAATAGTTTAAATCGTGCCGAGAGCTATTTATTGTTAGCTGGTTTGCTAGGCATTATTTTAGCTGCTGTTGCTATTGCGGTATCAGCAAAACGTTATTGTGAGCGTCAGTACGACCCAGTTGCTATGATGAAAACGCTGGGCGGTAGCCGCGCGATGATCCGTAAAATCTATTTATTACATTTGAGCCTTGTATGTTCAATGTCGGTGATTGTCGGTTTACTGATTGGTTATGGTTTACAAGCGGTTGCCACGGATTATTTGGCACAAACCATGGGCTCAGCATTGCCGAGTGCATCGGCAAAGCCTTGGATCATTGCGATTAGCACGGGTGTGATTTGTGCGGTTATGTTTTCAATTAAACCGCTACTCGATTTATTTGATATTCCGCCGCTGCGTGTACTTCGCCGTAACTTAGGCGACCGTTTATTAGTAAGTAAAGTGCACCTTACTATGTCGGCGCTTACTGTGTTTTTACTGATGTGGTTATTTAGTAACAACATAAAAATTAGTGCAATTTTGTTCCTTTCGACGGCATTTTTAATTGCCGTGTTATTTGGTTTATCAAAGGTTATTTTTGGTGGTGGCCGTAAACTTGGCTTGAGTCCGGGCAACAGTTGGTCATTGGCGATTGCGTCAATTCAAAAGCGTGCCAATGTGAATGCGGTACAATTAATTAGCTTTGCTTTGGCTATCAAGCTATTACTGTTTTTAATTGTACTTAAGAACGACATGATTTCGGACTGGCAGTCTCAGCTTCCTGAAAATGCCCCTAATTCATTTTTAGTGAACATTACTGAGCAAGAGTTAGAGCCTATTACTAACTTCTTAGCGCAAAACGATATGCCAACGTCTGATTTCTATCCGGTTGTTCGTGGCCGTGTAAACGCTGTTAATGGCGAGTTGGTTGCCCGCGAAGTATCGCAAGAAGACAACGAAAAGAAAGACGAAGAAGCCCGCTCTGGTATTGGCCGTGAGTTAAACCTAACTTGGCGTAAAGACTTGCCTAACCAAAACGAGCTTATCGACGGTGCATGGTTTAGTGAAGACTCAGTAGCTGAGGCATCGGTCGAAGAGTCGATGCTTGAACGCCTTGATGTACAAATTGGCGATACGCTTACTTTCTTAATTGGTGCGCAGTCGTTTGACGCAAAAATTACCAGTGTGCGTAAGGTTAATTGGACCACGCTTAAACCTAACTTCTTTATTATTTTAAGCCCTGACGTGCTAGCGAGCTTTCCTGCTACTTATATTTCATCAGTAAATGTTAAAGCAGAGAAAAAACGTGAGTTTAATGAGCTAATGCGTCAATACCCAACGGTTAACGTGATAGATGTTGAGAGCTTTATTAAACAAATTCGCTCAACCATTGAGCAAGTATCGTTAGCGATTGGCTTTGTACTAGCGATTGTGGTTGCCTGTGGCGCTTTAGTACTTATTTCACAAGTGCAAGCAAGTTTAGGCGAGCGAATGCAAGAGATTGTTATTTTGCGGACTTTAGGTGCGAAAGGGCGCTTAATTAAAAATGCCACCTTATATGAGTTTTTACTATTAGGCGTTACCGCAGGCTTAGTGGCAGCCATAGTCAGTGACATTGCTCTGTTAATAGTGCAAAAACAAATGTTCGATCTAGCAGGTAAGTTCCATCCTCATATTTGGGTGATTGGCCCAGCAGTCGGTGGCTTATTTGTAGCATGTTTGGGCTATTTGATGATAGCGCGAACAATGCGAAAAAATACCCAAGGCTTATTACGCTCGCTCGCGTAAATGTCTTACTTAAAGGTTGGCTATAAAATGCTCGCAATTGCGGGCATTTTTTATGAATTGCGGGCATTTTTTATGAATTGCAATTGGCTACTGGTAATTTATACAGTGCTCTGGCATTATTAACCGCAGATAATAATGATAATAGACGGTTCAGTTAGTTGGCGATTATTTTAGGGATTGATCCTGGTTCACGATTAACAGGGTACGGCGTGATTGCTCACCAAGGTGCTAAGTTCACTTATTTAGGTAGTGGCTGCATTAAATTGGCTGATCACGATTTTCCGGTACGCTTAAAAATGATTTACCAAGGGATCAGTCAATTGGTAGAGCAATTCTCACCAGACAGTTTTGCTATCGAAAAAGTGTTTATGGCACACAACCCAGACTCAGCGCTTAAACTCGGTCAAGCACGTGGCGCTGCTATCGTTGGTGCTTCAATAGCAGAGCTGCCAGTTTATGAATATTCAGCTAGGCAAATTAAGCAGGCCGTTGTAGGCAATGGCGGAGCCGATAAGTCTCAAGTACAGCATATGGTTAAAAACATTTTAAAGCTGCCAGGTACCCCTCAAGCCGATGCCGCAGATGCCTTAGCAATTGCTATTTGTCATGCTCACTCAGAACAAAATTTAATAAAACTTGCGGGCAGTGCGAGCAAAACCGTAAGAGGACGATTAAGGAAGTAATATGATTGGTCGATTAAATGGCTTACTAGTAGAAAAACAGCCGCCAGAAATTCTTATTGAAGTAAGTGGTGTAGGCTACGAAGTGCAAATGCCGATGACCTGCTTTTATGATTTACCGGCAGTGGGTGAGCAAGCGGTTATTTATACCCATTTTGTGGTGCGTGAAGATGCTCAGCTATTATTTGGCTTTAACAACAAAACCGAGCGCGCTTTATTTAGAGAGCTTTTAAAAGCCAATGGTGTTGGGCCAAAACTTGGTCTAGCTATTTTATCGGGTATGTCGGCGCAGCAATTTGTAAGCTGTGTTAATAATGAAGATGCAACAACACTGGTAAAATTGCCGGGTGTTGGTAAAAAAACGGCAGAGCGTTTAGTGCTCGAAATGAAAGATAGACTCAAAGATTGGGGTAATGACTTATTTACACCATTTAGCGATAATGCCGTCATTGAGCCATCAAGTGATGATACCCTAGTGGCAAATAATGCTGCCGATGACGCTGTATCAGCACTAGTGGCATTAGGCTATAAGCTACCGCAAGCACAAAAGGCGGTTAAAACAGTGAACAAATCAGATATGACGACCGAGGTTCTAATTAAAGAAGCTCTAAAATCAATGTTGTGAGTAAACCATGATTGAAGCAGATCGCTTAATAGATGCGAGTGAACAAAGTAATGAAGACAGTGTTGATCGTGCCATACGACCAAAGCTGTTAACCGATTACACAGGCCAGCCGCATGTTAAGCAACAAATGGAAATTTTTATCGAGGCAGCTCGCCACCGTGGCGAAGCGCTGGATCATTTATTAATATTTGGTCCACCGGGTCTTGGTAAAACTACACTTGCAAACATTGTTGCCAACGAGCTTAACGTTAATATTAAAACAACGTCGGGGCCAGTACTCGAAAAAGCAGGCGATTTAGCCGCACTTTTAACGAACCTTGAAGAAGGAGATGTACTGTTTATTGACGAAATACACCGTTTGAGCCCGCAAGTCGAAGAGATTTTGTATCCCGCAATGGAAGATTATCAGCTGGATATTATGATAGGTGAGGGCCCCGCAGCGCGCTCTATAAAGCTTGATTTGCCGCCATTTACTTTAATTGGTGCAACAACGCGTGCTGGCTCACTCACCTCACCACTTAGAGACCGTTTTGGTATTGTTCAGCGATTAGAGTTTTATTCTGTTGAAGACTTATCAAAAATTGTTGCCCGCTCAGCAAGCTTTTTAGACTTAACCATGTGTGATGAAGGTGCAACCGAAATCGCCAAGCGTTCACGCGGTACACCGCGCATAGCAAACCGTTTATTACGCCGCGTTCGTGATTACACCCAAGTGAAATCAGACGGTAAAGTGAATGCCACAGTTGCAGAACAAGCCCTTGATATGATTGATGTCGATAAAAGTGGTTTTGACTACATGGATAGAAAATACTTGCTAGCTATTATTGAAAAATTTATGGGCGGCCCAGTTGGCCTTGATAACCTAGCGGCTGCAATTGGCGAAGAAAAAGAAACCATTGAAGATGTGATAGAGCCGTTTTTAATTCAACAAGGCTTTATTCAGCGTACCCCACGCGGACGACTCGTTTCAGACATTGCTTATTTACACTTTGGGCTAACGCCAGAGAAATAGCAAAACCTGAGTTAAGTGTAATATAACAGTATCAAGCAGCTCGAGAGGGCTGCTTTTTTATTGAGGTATATACATAGGTGTATAGATTTTTACCTTTTACCTTTTACCTTTTACCTTTTACCTTTTACCTTTTACCTTTTACCTTTTACCTTTTACCGCATACCGCATACCGCATACCGCATACCGCATACCGCATACCGCATACCGCATACTCTAAGCCTCATTTAACACCTGTAATTCACATACTGTTAAGATATCGATAGGTATTCTCATGACGTTTGTGTAGGCAAAAAAAAGCCCGCATAAGGATGCGGGCAAACAACAAGTTGAAGGAAGTAATTCAGGGAACTACGGTCTACCTGAATAAGGTTTTATCCCAATAAAAGTAAACCAAGAGCAATACGAAACTTCATATTGCTAAAAACGGAGCTTGATGAAAGAAACTTTCATGAGGTTGCTAGCTCGGTATAGGTAAATAATACGCGATGATGGATTTTTCTTCAAACTAGAAAAATTTTATTTTCAGATTAAAAAAACTAATGCGAGATAAAAATTGAATTGTTTTCTTTTTGTTCACTTTGTAATTATTTTGTTTTTAAGCTTCTGAATAAAAGGGTTTTTATAAATTTTGTGATCTTTATTCAGGATTAGTTTAAGTATTCTGTAGTAGATTTGCAAAAGTGCTTTTGGGTGTTTATGCGCTATTTATGAATAAACGTCGTGTTTTTGGCTGTTTTGGTTGCTTTTGAGAGCTGTTCTAGTGACTTATTATTAAGGTGAAAATATGCGTAAATGTGTTGATAAAACCTAATATGGCTAAAAAATAACTAAGCAAATTGCTTTTTACCGTTATTTGCCGCTAATTCACAGCAAGAGCGTTGTCAGTTTATAACTGACTAGATACACTAGATGTAACTTTTGGCCATGATTGTGGTCAATAAATGCAAGTGTAAAAAATATAACAAATTACATAGAAATCTATTTTAGGAGTTTAACGTGGGATCAGGGCTTAATTTTTTAGATCTTATTCTAGAAGCCAGTGTACTTGTCCAGCTAGTAATGTTGGCATTAGTCGGTATGTCGGTAATGTCATGGGCAATTATTTTTCAGCGTAAAAAAGCGATTTCTGATGCACTTAATGGCGCTAAGCGTTTTGAACAAAAGTTTTGGTCAGGTATTGATCTAAGTAAATTATATAACGAAGTATCAGCGCGTCCTGGTGGCGCATCAGGTGTTGAAGCATTATTTGTTGCTGGTTTTAAAGAGTTTGCACGTCATAAGAAAAATTCACTACAAAGTGCAAGCATTGTTATGGAAGGCACACATCGTTCAATGCGTGTTGCTTTATCGCGCGAAGTTGAGAAACTAGAATCAAGTCTTTCGTTTTTAGCAACAGTGGGCTCTATCAGTCCTTACATCGGCCTATTTGGTACGGTATGGGGTATCATGAATGCATTTATTGCATTAGGTGAAGTTAAGCAAGCAACGTTACAAATGGTAGCGCCAGGTATTGCTGAAGCATTGATTGCAACAGCAATGGGTTTATTTGCTGCAATTCCTGCCGTTATTGCTTACAACCGTTTTGCAAATAAAGTAGAAAAGCTTGAAGGTAATTACATTAACTTCATGGAAGAGTTCGCCAATATTTTACACCGCCAAGCAGCTGCACAAATAGAGGCTAAAGCGAATGTACCAGCGTAAGAAACGTCGCCCAGTAGGTGAGATAAACGTAGTTCCTTACATTGACGTAATGTTGGTACTACTTATTATATTTATGGCAACTGCGCCACTTATTACTCATGGTGTAAAAGTTGATTTGCCGAAAATGGAAGAGTCTGATCTTGTTGATACCAAAGACACACCACCTATTATTGCGTCAATTGATGCTGAAGGTAAGTACTATGTAAGTGTTGGCACAGATCCAGAAGCGCCAATGGAAGCGCTGGATGTTGCTGCGGTGATTAAACTTCAGCTACAAAAAAATCCAGATACACCTGTGATGATCAAAGGTTCGGGCAAAGTTTCTTATCAAGAAGTACTGCTGCTTATGGACTTTTTGAAAAATGCTGGTGTGCCTTCGGTGGGTCTAATGACCGAATCATTTGAGGGTTAGTATGCGTGAGTCATTAATTAAATCGCTTCTATTGCACCTCGGTATTATTGGTTTTTTAATTGGATCAGCGAACTTTCATATGCCAGCGCCTAAGGTGATGGAAGTTACATTGAATCCAGCTATTCCTGAACCAGAAAAAGCCGTTTCTGCGGTTACTGTAGACCAACAAAAGGTTGAGCAGAAAATTGCTGAGCTAAAAAAGCAAGAAGAAGCGAAAAAACAAGCCGAAGCAAAGCGTATTCGTGATCTTGAACGTCGTGCTAATGATGCACGCAAGCAACGTGAAGCTGAAGACAGACGCCTTAAAAAGCTAGAGCAGCAACGCCGCGCGAAAGAGAAAGAAAAAGCAGAAGCAGAAGCACAAGCGAAAAAAGCTCGTGAAATTCAACAAAAAGAACGAGCTAAAGCGCAACAAGCTGAAAAGCAAAAGCAAGAGGCTGAAGCCGCAGCAAAAGCAGCCGCTGAAAAACGTAAAGCTGAAGAACAAGCGTTAAAGAAAGCTGAAGAAGAGCGCAAGCGTAAAGCTGCCGAAGCAGAAGCTGAACGTAAACGTAAAGAAGCTGAAGCAGAGCGTAAACGTCAGCAAGCATTGCAAGAGCAAATGTTGCAAGAGCAGTTAGCTGCTGAGCAAGCTGCACGTAATAAAATTCGCCAGCAACAGGTTGTAAGTGAAGTTGATAAATATAAAGCGTTAATTATGGCGCGTATTCAACAAACTTTACTTATAGATGAAAAAATGAAGAATAAGCAATGTCGCGTTAATATTCGCCTTGGCTTTAATGGTTTAGTAACGCAAGTAAAATCATTAGGTGGTGATAAATTAGTGTGTGAAGCTGCTCTTCGAGCTGTACGTATGGCTGATACATTACCAGTTTCGCCTGATAAAGATGTATTCGAGCAACTGAAAAATATTAACTTAACAATTAAGCCAGAATTCTAAAGGAATGATATGTTCAACCAGATAAAAACAGCATGTTTTATTGTATTACTGGGCTTTCATGGCATTGCCAGTGCTGCACTAGAAATTGTTATCACTGAAGGTATTGATGGTGCGCGCCCAATAGCAGTCGTACCATTTAAATACCAGGGCGTTGGCCCAATCCCTGAAAAACTAAGCACCGTTATTGCAGCTGACTTGATGCGCAGTGGTAAGTTTAAACCTGTTGATGTGACAAATATGCCACAACTACCTGGCAAAGATGCTGATGTAGATTACGGCGCTTGGGTCAATCAAGGTGTTGAAGCAGTACTTGTTGGTCAAGTAGAGCAACAACCAGGCGGGCGTTACTTAGTAAGGTATGAACTTATTGATGTGATCCGTGGCCAAATTACAGGCGGCGAAACTCAAATGATGAGCAACGGTAAGCTAGTTAAAAGCCAAGATCATGTACTAGATGCGCGTGAAAGTGTTATTTCTGAAAATGGTTTTCGCCGTTATGCGCACCGTATTAGTGATGTAGTTTATGAAGCACTTACTGGTGAAAAGGGCGCATTTTTAACGAAAATTGCTTATGTCATCGTTCGTGACGGTGAACCTAAGCCATATCAATTAGTTGTTGCTGATTATGACGGTTATAACGAACAAGTGTTACTTCGCTCTAAAGAGCCATTAATGTCACCGGCTTGGTCTCCAGATGGTACTAAGCTTGCGTATGTTACTTTTGAAAACCGCCAAAGCCAAATATACATGCAAGACTTATATACGGGTAAACGTGAATTAATCACAAGCCACCCTGGTATTAATGGTGCACCGCAGTTCTCGCCTGATGGTAAAAAGTTATTATTAGTGCTTTCTAAAGACCGTAATGGTGCAACAGAAGTTTACCTTTTAGACCTTGCAACTCGCAAAGAAAAGCGTTTAACAAATCACCGTAGTATCGATACTGAGCCTTCTTGGCACCCAAATGGGCAAGATATTGTGTTTACGTCTGAAAGGGGTGGTAATGCCCAGATTTATAAGTTAAATTTGCAAACTGGTAGATCAAAACGTATGACGTTTGATGGTGATATGAATTTAGCAGGTTCGATTTCACCTGACGGAAAAGAATTAGTGATGGTGAATCGTACTAACGGTCAATACCATCTTGCTAAAAAAGAGCTAGCTACAGGCGCGTTCCAAGTATTAACTAGAACTCGCTTAGATGAATCGCCGAGTATTGCCCCAAATGGCTCGATGATTATCTACAGCACGCTTCATAATAATAAACAGGTGTTGGCGTTAGTTTCTATGGACGGTCGCTTTAAAGCACGCTTACCTGTGCTAGATGGACAAGTTAAGGCACCGGCTTGGTCGCCTTATTTACAGTAATTTTTACTGGTTTACTCAATATAGGAATCAATTAAATGCAACTTAATAAAACTTTAAAAGGCCTGCTTATTGCTGTGCCAGTGATGACATTAGCGGCGTGTAGCTCTTCTTCAGGTGTTGACGAAGGTGCTGCAAACCAATCTAACCAAGGTATGGTTGAGCAATCAAACACTGATACTGTTGAAGTTGCAACGCTTACTCCAGAGCAACAAGCTGAAGAAGCACTTCGTGAAAAATACGAAGCGTTACGTCAAGAACAAATCATTTACTTTGGTTTTGATAATGCAAAAATCCAAAGCAAATATGCTGAGCTTTTACAAGCACACGCTGAGTTTTTAGTACAAAACCCTTCAGTGAAAGTACTAATCGAAGGTCACGCAGACGAGCGCGGTACGCCTGAGTACAACATCGCACTAGGTGAGCACCGTGGTCAAGCAGTAGAAAAATACCTACAAAGTTTAGGTGTTTCTGCTAGCCAAATGTCAGTAGTGAGCTATGGTGAAGAGAAGCCAATGGTTAAGTCTCGCACTGAAGAAGCGTTCGCGAAGAACCGTCGCGCAGTATTAGTTTACTAATAAAGAGTCATTATGAAGCCGAAAATTATTTTGGCAGCAATGATCTTAAGCGGGAGCACCCAGTTATGGGCTGCTCCCGCTCCTGTTTCAGAAGCTGCAAGCTCGCAATCGAGCATTGAGAAGCGTTTAGTCGCTTTAGAAAACATGATGAAGTCACGTAATTTATTGCAAGCTGAGCTTCAGCAGCAGCTTAATATTTTACAAGACGAAGTGAGCCAAGTACGTGGTATTACTGAAGAGCAAAGCTATAAGCTTGAAAAAGTATTACAACGTCAGCGTGAGCTTTATCAAGAGATTGAGAACCGTGTAAGCCAAGCTTATAGCCAGCCTGCTCCAACACAAACTCAACCTACTAACACTTATACGGATGTGGGTGCATCACAGGCAATCAGTTCAGACTTATCTGAAAACGAAGCCTATGAGCGTGCTGTAGCGTTAATCATGAAAGATAAACGTTATGAGCAAGCAATTCCTGAGTTCCAAACATTCTTAACTACTTATCCTAATTCAGTGTATGCATCTAATGCGCATTATTGGTTAGGCCAGCTGTTAACAATCCAAAACGATCAAGCTGGTGCAACTGAGCACTTTAAAGTTGTTGTGAATGAATACCCTAATTCTAATAAGCGCCCAGATGCGATGTTAAAGTTAGGGAACTTATTAGCGGATCAAGGTTTAGGCGAGCAAGCCCTTAAAACCTTTAATGATTTAATTAATCAGTACCCAAGTACTACCGCTGCTAAATTAGCCACAGAACGTCTGTCGCAAATGTAGATTTGACCTGATTAGACTGCTTTTTGACATAAGCGGTCTAAAATTAGGCAACTAGACATAAAAACTTAAAAAAAGAGATATTTTCTGTTGCACTCAGCATTTAAATAAGTATTATAAGCGCCCGCAGCAGGCGATTGGTAACAACAGCCAAAATGCGGAAAAAAGAGCGGGTCATTAGCTCAGTTGGTAGAGCAGTGGACTTTTAATCCATTGGTCGATGGTTCAAGTCCATCATGACCCACCATTCTCTTAGAATGGTAATCTTTAATCGACGGATTTACGTATAGCTTTTATAAGCAATTAGAGCGGGTCATTAGCTCAGTTGGTAGAGCAGTGGACTTTTAATCCATTGGTCGATGGTTCAAGTCCATCATGACCCACCATTCTTTGAATGGTTCTATATCGGCGGATTTACGCAGCTTATTTTAAGCATCAGAGCGGGTCATTAGCTCAGTTGGTAGAGCAGTGGACTTTTAATCCATTGGTCGATGGTTCGAGTCCATCATGACCCACCATTTTTCGAATGGTCTTATATCGGCGGATTTACGCAATTCAACATCCAGAGCGGGTCATTAGCTCAGTTGGTAGAGCAGTGGACTTTTAATCCATTGGTCGATGGTTCAAGTCCATCATGACCCACCATTGCTGATTTATCTTTTCTTTCTAAGTTATCCTTTATTTATCTTAACAGCTCACAGCAATACTGTTCTTTAGCTTAAGATTCTCGTATAATTCGCGCCATGAATGCACTGTGGACTAAGTGGTCGAGAAATGAGTCTAGCTGAACAAATTATGCCTGAAGATTATATCTTCCCTCCAAAGCCAGCTCCGTTATCAAAAGACGAGCAAGCCGAGTATAAGGCACGTATCAAACAATTATTAAAAGACAAGAACGCGGTTCTTGTTGCCCATTATTACACTGATCCTGAAATTCAAGCACTAGCTGAAGAAACAGGCGGTTGTGTTGCTGACTCGCTAGAAATGGCGCGTTTTGGCGCTAAGCACGACGCAGATGTAATTGTGGTAGCCGGTGTTCGCTTTATGGGCGAAACAGCAAAAATCCTAACGCCAAATAAAACAGTTGTTATGCCAACGCTTGCTGCAACGTGTTCATTAGACGTAGGTTGCCCAATTGAAGAATTCTCAGCGTTTTGTGATCAGCACCCTGATCGCAAGGTAGTAGTGTATGCAAATACATCAACAGCAGTTAAAGCGCGTGCAGATTGGATTGTTACTTCTTCATGTGCCCTAGAGATCGTTGAGCACCTTGATGAGCAAGGCGAAAAAATCATTTGGGGTCCAGATAAACACTTAGGTTCTTACATTCAAAAGAACACAGGTGCAGACATGATCATGTGGAATGGCGCCTGTATCGTTCATGACGAGTTTAAAACCAAAGCACTTAAGGATATGAAAGCCTTACACCCAGATGCGGCTGTATTGGTACACCCAGAGTCTCCTGCGGAGATTGTAGCCTTAGCTGATGCGGTTGGCTCAACAAGCCAACTAATCAAAGCAGCGCAAACAATGGACAACAAAAAGTTCATCGTAGCGACTGACCGTGGCATTTTCTACAAAATGCAGCAGTTATGCCCAGAGAAAGAATTCTTTGAAGCCCCAACAGCGGGTGAAGGCGCAACATGTAAAAGCTGCGCACATTGCCCGTGGATGGCAATGAATGGCTTAAAAGCGATTGAAGAAGCACTGACAGACCCAGAAGGTAAAGAAGTGTTTGTTGATATGGACTTACGCGAAGGCGCATTAAAGTCGCTTAACCGTATGTTAGATTTTTCAGCAACGCTTCAGCGTTAAGAACGAATTGACTATATACAAAAGGCAAGGTGTTTACCTTGCCTTTTTTGTTTGATTACTAATCACTTAACTGCACTATTTTAAAAAGCCCTTGCGTCTGTAGGGTTGTTTTCATACTATAACGCCGCGCTAAACTCTAAGCGCCTTAGGTGACGTGTCCGAGTGGCTGAAGGAGCACGCCTGGAAAGTGTGTATACGGCAACGTATCGAGAGTTCGAATCTCTCCGTCACCGCCATTTCTTAAATTTACCCTACCATAGCAAAGTGCTTTTCAAGATTACATTTGGCGCGCATGGCTATGTGGCTACTGACTTTCCTAGCAAGTTCTATTACTAATAATTCAAGCTGTTCACGGCTATAACCAAGTAATGTGCTAGTTTACTCATTTGCGTTTTTGTATTCGAAGAAAGAGATATGAGTACACTACCAAAGCGCGATTTTTTATTTCACTATCTTACTCTATCGCAACACAAAACCTTACTTATGGAGCTGATGAAATTACTGACCGAGATTTATTTTTTACCCTTAATTAAATTTTTTAGGGTGCTTTCATGTCATTAATTTATCGTTTAATCCGTTGTTTAGTTCGTTATTGGTAAGTAAGGAATTTGTAAGATTTTGCATGCTGATATATGAATTGAACTTTTAAAAACACTGTCTCAATAATGGTAACAGCTTGATTTGTAATCAATTAGTTCGTTTTACCACCAATTGATGGCTTTTATTTAAATTATCATGATTTTTTATTGATTTTAGGTTTGAATTTTGGAAAATCGACCAGCCCTTGTAAGGCATGGATAAAAAATAATAATTATTGGAGTTAAAATGAAATTAAAATTTGGTGTTGTCGCTGGTTGTTTAGCTTTAGCGTCATTATCTGGTTGTAAATCAACTGAACAAAAGATGGCGGACTCTGCTTTACTGTCGAATTGTAACTTAGTAACTTTTACAAATTATGAAGACATGGAAAGTGCACACCCAAACAAAATTCCGAATTTATCTACTGAGTATACATATTGGAAAGGTTCCTCATTACTTCCTTTTGGTTCTAGAGATGCTGCAATTGAAGAGGCTACCATTAATGTATGTAAAAATGGCGGTAAATTCGCATTAGTCAATAGAGATAAGGAGACCACTTATTCTGCACAAGAAAGATTAGTTGGTGGTGTTTATCATGAGTACTTTTTGATGCCATATGACTATATTGAAGTAAATGAGGTGAATCTTATATCTCAATTGGATGCTTGGGCATTAACAAATAATTCTAAGTTTGGGGAAGCGCATAGGAAAAGGCTTTTTGCGTTAGCAAAAGAAAATACACAGTTTACTAGTGTTACACCTATCATTGAAAAATATATTAAAAATGCTAAAGATTTCTCAAAGTCTTCATACACGACACCTTTAGGTAATTCTATTCGTTATAAAAAGTACGAAGAGCTTTATGATAACCTTGTAGAAGTTTATGTCGCTCACAATGTTGAAAAGGCGCCACTGAAATTAGAGAATTGGGTTAAGTACCATCCTGTTCCGGTAGTTAAATATATGTCTTATAAGTATTTAATTAAATTAGATGAAATGCCTGTAGTTGAAAGTTTATTAGCTGTTGAAAGCAATAAAAATCTTAAGAAAGAAGTAGGTAAATTACTTATTTAGATTTTTGCATCTTTTATTGAAAAGAGCCTAGGTTTGGCTCTTTTTTTGTTTCTAATCTAACTAAATTACCAATTTCAGATAAGTAGCTATCATCTTTCAGGCTACATTTTCGTGATGTGGTAAAGATGAGCCCATTGCAATACGTAAAAAACTTACGGTTGCAGGCGGCAATGCAATTAATGCTGAATGAGCGAATTGATGTAGGCTCTGCGGCTTTAAAAGTGGGTTACGAGAGTCCATCCCAGTTTAGCCGCGAGTACACACGCTTTTTTGGCAAGCCACCGATAAAAGATATTTCGGCACTGAGGTTACAACAAATCGCATAAAAAAGGGAACGCTTGGCTCCCTTGTATTTAAAATCGTCTTTTTGGCATTCTCAGTTGTGAGTCAAACTCATCGGGGAATAAAATTGTGCCGTCGTCTTGGTCTGTTGGGAATACAGCGATGAGTAAGTCATCTTGCTCAAGGCCAGGTGTCCAGCGACTTAACCAGTCTTTTACAGGGATGGCTTTTGGGGTGCAGTCTTGCCATTCACCGGTTGCCCAGCTTTGGGCAAATTCGCGGCTAGGCCATACAGGCACGCAGTCGTCGTCTTCGTTTGAGAGCATGACGCAGCCATGTTCATCATTGAGGATCCACACTTGTTTAAACTCTTGAACCGTTTCAAACATATAAGCGAGTCGTTTCTTAGCGCCTAAGGCGAGTACAGCATCAAATTCAGTTTCAACACGTTTAGCAGTTGCATTATTCATGACAGGCTCACTCTTTTAGTTATACACAGCTACACCTTAATCATAAGGTGATAAATTAATATGACAAGTAAAGTTAATAGCTAAATTAATTTACTAATGCAGCAAATAGATCGTCAGCAAGTTGTTGCAGAGATTTAGGGTCTTGATTTGTCAGCGCATAGGTACGAATACCGTATATGCCCATCACTAAAAAGCGCGCCAACTGTTGCGCTGACTTGCTACTTACAAATTCGTTGTTATCTAGCGCTTTTTGAAGTTGTTCGGCGAGGGCATGCTCATAAGCGTTTAAGTTACCACGCAGCACAGTGCAAATTTGTGGGTCGTTGCCTTCAACCTCAGAAATACTCTTTGTAAGCAAGCACACTTTAGCTACTTCACCTTCAATACATTCATCAACAATTACAGTTAAGTAATGTTTGAGGGTCGATAAAATTGATTGTTGGTCATTAAAAAGGGCGGTAAATTGTTGGTTTCTATCTTTTTGATACTGCTCGGTAGCGGCTAAAAACAAGCCTTTTTTGTTGCCATAAGCCGCGTAAATAGAACCCGGGTGAAGGTGAGTTACTTCTTTTAATTTTTGCATACTGGTCTTCGCATAGCCATATTGCATAAAAGCATGCATGGCTTGGCGTAGTACAAATTCAGTATCAAATTCAGCAGTTCTCATTAAAGCTCCTCACGGTATATAAACGAAGTTTACGTAATCTTGAACGGTTATTCAAAATAAACCTTGAAGTGTGTATGTTTCGCCCTTATCTTGAATGTATGTTCAAGATAAGGATAAAACCATGACAACCGATTTACTTTCTCCGTTTAAATTAAACGACAGCATAGAGCTGCAAAACCGAGTACTAATGGCACCACTTACGCGCTGTATGAGCGACGATAACCTAGTACCAACCCAAGCGATGGTTGATTATTATGCACGCCGTGCTGATGCGGGCTTAATTATTAGTGAAGCAACGATTATCCGCCCAGATGCCCAAGGTTATCCAAATACGCCGGGTTTATTTACTAGTGAACAAATACAAGGTTGGAAGAAAGTGACCGATGCTGTGCACGCCAAAGGCGGCAAAATGTTTGCTCAGCTTTGGCATGTAGGTCGTGTTGCTCATCCTCACTTTTTTGGTAGTGATGTACTGGCACCATCAGCAATTGGTATTGAAGGTTCGGTACCAAGAATGCGTGAATTAACTTACGTTACTCCAAAAGCGGCAACCATTGAAGACATTCAAGGTCTAATTGCTGACTACGCAAAAGCGGCGGAAAACGCAATTGAAGCGGGTTTTGACGGGGTTGAAATTCATGGTGCAAATGGTTACTTAATTGATCAATTCTTACACTTTGCTGCCAACCAACGTGAAGATCAATACGGTCAAACACCAGAAAACATGTCGCGTTTTGCTCTTGAAGTCGTTGATGCAGTAGTGGCTGCAATTGGTGCAGATAAAACTGCATTACGTTTATCGCCAGGGGCGTATTTTAATATGACCGAAAGTGACGGTGATAAGGCGGTATTTGATTATCTATTACCAGCCCTTGAAACGCGTAACCTTGCGTACTTACATGTTGGTATTTTTGATGACAGCATGCGCTTTGCAAGCTTAGGTGATATGTCAGCATCTGAATATATGCGCGGTGCGTACAAAGGTACCTTAGTCGGGGTAGGTAGCTATAGCTTTGAGACAGCTAATCAAGCTATCGATAATAACCAATTTGACTTAATTGCGATTGGTCGCCCATTCATTGCGAATCCAGATTACATCAGTAAAGTTAAAAATGGTGAAGCGTTAACACCATACAGCGACGAAATGCTGGCTGAGCTGATTTAAGCAAACCTAATAATATTGTCCAACCAACAAGCGCTCAGTTAATTTAACTGAGCGTTTATTTGCGCTTATTAAAAAGCATAAAGTAATGGTGTGATTATTGTCAGTGGCGATACCCACTGGGGTGAGCTGTCTAAGTATCAACAAAACCTAGATTATCCAGATACCCAAACCACCCCAAGATCTAGAATTCAGCGTTTCTCATGGGCTTAATATCAAGGCGTTACTTTGCAGGAATGGCATTCCCTTTTAAGAAGTAACAACGCAGAGAGTAAGTTCATGAGAAGCGCCCTACGGGTTGGTTTAAAAGCGATTTATCCAGCGTTATTGATTTTAACAAGGGAATAACCATTCTTTTCAATCAATGCCTTGCCTAAATCGCTTTTAATTCCAACTGAAACTCGAATCTTGGGGTGGTTTGGGTATACACGAGATGACTAGCTCGGGGCTTACAGAAAAGTGGAAAGATGTTAGCCCTAATAAACACCGTGTGGGTGATTACACTCATGAGGTTAACTACGGCGATTTAACAATCGATTGGCAAAAAGCAGACCCTACCATTCGTATTGCGCTTAAAGGTATCAAGGGTGATGAGATAATGCACACAGAGTTCGCGTTATCGACGATAAGCCCATACCAGTAGATATTGCCTGCTGTGCATATCTTTAACACATGCCCGCAAACATGGAATAAGCCTTGTTTGCGGGTATTTCTCTCTATCCCATCTAATTAAAATATCTTACACTGTGTCAATTAGTTAGTTTCAAGCAAGGACAGTGTAAAGTGCTGAATATAATTCAATCAAATCGCATGGAAGCACTGCAAGCGCGGTTTCACGCTCTTCTTAAAGTTAATCCATTAACGAGTCCCTTTAAAAAAGAAATTGTGCTTGTGCAGTCACCAGGTATGTCGCAGTGGCTAAAAATAGGTTTAAGCGAACACTTAGGGATTGCCGCTCAGGTTGATTTTCCGCTGCCTTCGAGTTTTATATGGCAGCTTTACCAACAATTGCTGCCTGATGTACCCAGTGAATCACCGTATAACAAAGCTAACCTTGCTTGGAAGCTGTTTGCGATTTTACCAAACTGCATTGATGAGCCGCTGTACTTACCGCTGAAAACCTATTTAGATGGTGACAGTGAAGGGCAAAAAACCTTTGCCTTGTGCGAGAAAATTGCCGACGTTTATGACCAATATTTAATGTATCGCCCCAATTGGATTGCCACTTGGGAGCAGGGCATCGATGAACTTGATGATGTTGATGTAGGCATTGCGCCATGGCAGCCAGATCTCTGGCGTAAGCTGGTGGCGCACAGTAAAGAGCTTGGGCAAAGCCAATATCACCGCGCCAATATGCAAGACAAACTCCTTGCAGCCCTTGAAAAAATGGACGCAAGCCTATTACCTGAGCGTATTAGCTTATTTGGTATTTCTGCAATTGCGAGTAGCCAGCTTGAAGTGTTTCAGGCCATTGCAAAAAAAACGCAGGTGTTTTTGTTTTTCTTCAACCCCAGTGAGCATTACTGGGGTGACACACTCGATGAAAAAACAGCAGCTAAGATTGCCGCTAAATATGCTAAACGCCCGCAGTTACAAGCGCTTGAAGACAGCGCTAAAAACCCTGATCACGAGTACTTTTTTATTGGTAACCCGTTACTCTCGTCGTGGGGTAAATTAGGCCGAGACTATTTTGAGCAGTTACTGCAACTAGATGCGCAGTGGCTTGACGGATTCGATAACGAGTTTGATCAAAGCTTGCTATCGCAAATTCAGTCTGAAATTTACCAATTAGCTTTTAAGGGTGAATCACTAACGCCTGATAAAGAATGGTTTATTAATGACGAAGGCAAGTTGCCAATTCAGGCAGACGATACCAGCATTGTGCTGAGCGATTGTCACACGCCACTACGCGAAGTCGAACGACTACATGATTACTTACTCAATTTATTCAATGAAAATAAAGCGCTAACACCAAAAGATATTATTGTAATGATGCCGGATGTTGGCACATACAGCCCGTATATTGAGGCGGTATTTGGTGGTGCCGAAGGGCGACGTTTTATTCCTTATGCGTTAGCCGATTTAGCCATAGAACAAGAAAAACCCGTACTTAGCTCGTTTGCTAGTTTAGCCGATTTACCTTACTCACGCTTTGGTGTGTCTGACATTCTTGATTTACTGCAAGTCACACAAATTGCCGAAAAGTTTAACCTTGAAGCTCATGAATATGAGCAAATTGGCTTTTGGCTTGAACGCGTTGGCGTTAAATGGGGCTTAGATGCCGCCCACAAAGACAGTTTTGGCTTACCCGCAATAGATTTAAATACCTGGCAACATGGCCTAAACCGCTTGTTACTTGGCGTTGCACAACGTGATGAACAATTGCCGTTTTCGGGGATTTACAGTGCCGATGAAGTTGAAGGCATGGCATTAAATACCTTAAATAAACTCATTGAATTTATTGATGTACTGGCCCGATATAAAGCTAAGCTGCAAGCTGATGCACCGCTTAATGAAAAGGCAGAAATTCTAAAAGAATTATTAAGCGATGTGTACAGCGATGAAGGTGAACAAAGCTGGGATTTATTAGTACTGCAAAAAGTGCTCGATACACTGATTAAGCATTATGATAATGGCGATTACCAACAAGCCGTTTCGCAGCGTATTGTGAGTTACTTGGTTAAACAAGGTATTCAAGAAAAAGGTGTAGGGCAGCGCTTTTTAGTGGGGCAAGTTAACTTTTGTACGTTGATGCCAATGCGTGCGGTGCCATTTAAAGTAGTGTGCATGCTAGGTTTAAATGATGCAGATTACCCACGTACCGTTCAGCCAATTGGTTTTGACTTAGTGCCTTTCTCAAAACGCCAAAAAGGCGACCGTTCTCGTAAGCTCGACGACCGTTACCTGTTTTTAGAAGCGATTTTAAGTGCTCGTGAGAATTTATACATCAGTTATATTGGCCGTTCTTGCTTTGATAACCAACCAAGAATGCCCTCAACTTTAGTGAGCGAGCTTTTGGAATACATAGCCCGTAGTTTTGAATTTGCTGATAAAGACACTCACTTAAAGCTACCTGAGGCGCTGATTAATTATCAGCACTTACAGCCATTTAACCCGGCTTATTATCTGACCACTAACAAAGAAGGTAATAAAAGCCAAACTGATGACGAGCAAAAAGCAAATAAACCACTAGCCACACAATTACACAGCTATAACCCCGTGTGGATGCCAGCTCAACCTGTTAATCCTGAGCCACAGCAAGCGCTCAGTGTTCAGCCAGAAAGCAGTGTTGAGTTAACTCAGTTTATTCGCAGTATTTGCCAGCCGCACGAGAGCTTTTATCAGCAAAGTTTGGGTTTACGCCTACCGCAATTTAACGATATCGCTAAAGATGAAGAGCCATTTAGTTTAGATGCATTACGCCGCTACTTTTACCTTGACGAAATTCTCGAAGCGAGCATTCAAGAGCTACCGCTTAATAAAGCGCAAATTATGCAGCGCGGTGAATTACCCCAAGCCCATGTTGGCGATCTTGTGTTTGAAAGTATGCAGCACCGAGTTGATGCGCTTGCTGGGCAAGTAAAAGCGCATATTCAAGGTGATGAAGCATTACCCGTTGAAGTAAATATTAAAATAGCCAACACCACTTTAGAAGGTTGGTTAAATCATATTTATGGTCAAAAACAGGTGTTTTATCGCACCGCCAGTATTAAAGCAAAAGATGTTATTCGCGGCTTTGTGCATCATTTAGCGGCGCAAATAATGGGCCAGCCGGTTGAAACCCTTATTCTTGGTTTAGACAAGCAAATTAGTTTTTCACCCTTGTCAGAAGACGATGCCCGTAGCTATTTAAATGATTGGTTTTCGCTTTATGAAACGCTTTTAACTCGCCCTGTGGCGTTTTTCCCGGTCAGTGGTTACGAGTACATAAAAACAGATAAAGACATGGTTAAAGCAAACAATAAATTCGCGCCGCAATACATAGGCATAGGTGAAGGTGAGAACCCATACATTCGCTTAACCATAAAAAGCCTTAAAGACTGTGAAGAAGAGTTTATAAAATGGAGCGAGCTGCTGTTATCGCCAATTGTTGAATTAGCACAGGAGGCAGATCATGCAAACGCTTAATCCAATGAGTATGGCGCTGTGTGGGCAAAGCCTTATTGAAGCCAGTGCCGGTACAGGTAAAACCTACACCATCACAGGTTTGTATTTGCGGTATTTGTTGGGCTTACAAAAAGCGACCGGTGAAGATGAAGCATTAAATACGCCTCTGAGTGTTGAGCAAATACTGGTGGTGACTTTCACCGAGGCCGCCACCCAAGAAATTAAAGACCGTGTGCGGGCGCGTATAATCGATGCCAGAGATGCACTGCTTGGTAAAAAGCCAGATGATGAGCTGATTGAGCAAGTAATTAACGAGATAACTGACAAACACGCCGCATTTGATTTGCTAGACGCTGCGGCAAAGTCGATGGATGAAGCCGCTATATTCACTATTCATGGCTTTTGTCAGCGAATGCTGAAACAACATGCTTTTGAATCCGGCGTGGCGTTTAACTTAGAGTTTATTCTAGATGAGCGTGAGCTTATTCAAGAAACCCTTAATGACTTTTGGCGTGCCTTTGTTTACCCACAATCAAAAGAGCGAACGCAAGCAATTACCGATATTTTCCCAGTGCCGGCGTCACTGTATTCACAGGTAGTGAGTTTACTCAATAAACAAGGGGCAACAATTACCCCTGAGTACGACCTTGACGATATATGGCAAGCGCGCGACAACTTCGTGGCAAAAGTACCGGCATTTAAAACTGCGTGCCGTGAGAGTGAGTTTATTAATGCTGTAAAAGTATCTGATTTAAGTGGTTCAAAAACCCCAGGTCGAAAAAACAGCCTTGCAGCGCTTGAAGAGTATATAAGCAATGACGAGTTGTTTTTTGTATTTGGTACCAGTAAATACTCGTTCGAAGTGTGGAGCACAGAGAATTTAAGCGACCCTGCAAATTATAAGAAAAACGGCAGTTTGCTGAGTCATGAAATGCTGGCTCAGTTTGATGAAATGGCTAAACTGAGTAGCCTTATCAATAACGGCTTGAATATTGCGATAGTGCAATACGCAGCTAAATGGGTGGCAAGTGCATTAGCTAAACGCAAGCAAGAGCAAGGCGTTATTACTCCAGATGATTTACTGAGTAACTTGCATCAGGCGCTTTTAAGTGAGCAAGGCCAAGCGTTAAGTGAAAAAATTGCGGCTTTATTTCCAGTTGCCATGATTGACGAATTCCAAGATACCGACCCAGTTCAATATGGTATTTTTAGCCGCATTTATGGCATTAAAAACACCACGCTTGCCATGATAGGCGATCCAAAACAGGCTATTTATGGCTTCCGTGGTGCAGATATTTTTACTTATATTGGCGCAAAACAAGCCGTTTCAGATGACAAGCAATACACCCTAGATACCAACTACCGCTCAAGTGAAGGGGTTGTTGATAGCGTAAACCGCTTATTTGCTAAAAATGCTAATAGCTTTATTTACAACGATGCGATTCCATTTCAAAAGGTCAATGCTAAAGGAAAACAGCAAGACAAAGCGTTTTTAATAAACGGTGAAATGCCCAGTGCGTTTGAATTTTCGGTTTTTGTTGATGAGTACGCCGAAGCCAACAACAAGCCAACCAGCAAAGGGGTAGCTCAACAGGCATTGGCTTTGCAATATACGAAAAAAATTACTGAGCTACTCAAGCAAGCTAATGCAGGCCATGCAACTATTGCAGGAAAACCACTTACTGCTGCCGATATCTGTGTGTTAGTGCGTGACCGAAACGAAGCACAGTTGATGAAAAACGCACTGGCAGAAGCCGCCATTGCCAGCGTGTATTTGTCCCGTGACAGTGTGTTTAACCAAGAGCTTAGTCATCATTTACTTAACTTTTTAACGGCATTGCATGGTCAGTATGATGAGTCATTACTGCGTGGTGTACTAGCAGGGCCATTGTTTTGTTTAAGCTACAACCGTATTTATGAGCTTCACGAAAATGAAAGTGCATGGCAAGAACATCTAAACTTTTTTGCTCAGCTTGCTCATATTTGGCATAAGCAAGGCGCAATGGCGATGCTCGAGCGTTTATTAAGCCATAATCAACTTGCAGCGCGCTGGCAAGGCTTAGGCTACAACGTTGAACGCTGGCTCACCGATTTCCGCCATTTAGGGGAGATCTTACAGCAAAAGCAAATTGAGCTTGAGGGCACCCACAGATTACTGCGTTGGTTTGCACAAAAAGTCAGTCAACAAGATGGTGAAGCGGTGCAAGTACGCTTAGAAAGCGATGCTAATTTGGTGAAAATTGTCACTATGCACGCCTCAAAAGGCTTAGAGTACCCGATTGTATTCATGCCGTTTGCCTGTGGCTACCGTGAAAGCAAAGAAGCCCTTTATCATAAAGACGGTAAGCTTATTTATGACCTTGCTAAAAGTGACGACGCAATGCAAAAAGCAGAGCAAGAGCGCTTGGCTGAAGATTTACGCTTGCTCTATGTGGCATTGACTCGTGCCGTGCATTTTTGCTCTGTGGGTATGTATAACATTGCCCAAGGTCGTAGTGCTCGCCCTGGAATTCAAAGTACCAGCATTGGCCACGTATTATTTGCAGGGTTAGAGATTAAATCGGGCGATGAATGGCGCGCGTTGTTACAACAATTTTGTGACGGCTCTGCACACATGCATTATGAGGCGTTTAGTCAAGCAGATGAGCTTGAAAAGTTAACATTTGCTGGCGCTGACAGTGAGCAAGCCTATCAAGTTAATACTGTAAAAGCAGACATTCAGCGAGATTGGCGTTCAACCAGCTTTAGTAGCTTAACGCTGAAAAAGCATACTGACCATATTGAACTTGGCCGCAGTGACGAAGACCACGAAAAAGATGAGTTTTTAGCCCAAAATGCCAATGCTTTAACACCGTACAGCTTCCCTAAAGGCGCAAAGCCGGGTAGTTGTTTGCATGAAATATTTGAGCAATTAGACTTTACTGACCCTTATGCGTTAAAGCGTCCAGCCACTGAGCAAGACGACCACGCACTTGATAAAGTGATCAAAACGTTATTCGAAAAATACCATATTGACGAAAGCTGGCAAGAAATGACCGAGCAGTGGATCCTTGCTGCACTGAATTGCCCATTAAACGATAAAGGGCTAAGTTTATCAGTACTTGAGCCTGATACCTGTTTGGTCGAAATGGAATTTAACTTACCCTTGTTATCACTCTCAAGCGATAAGCTTAACCAGGTTTTAGTTAAACATTTTAACTTACCCGGGCAGCTTGATTTTAGTGAGGTGCAAGGCTTACTAAAAGGCTTTATAGATTTAATATTTTGCTGGCAGGGTAAGTATTATATTCTTGATTATAAATCGAACTTTTTAGGCAATAGTGCGGCTGACTACCAACATGAGCAACTAGAGCAAGCCATGACTAGTCACCAGTATCATTTGCAGTATTTAATTTATACCGTGGCATTGCACCGCTTATTAAAACAACGCATTCAAGATTACGATAGCGATACGCATTTAGGCGGTGTTTACTACACCTTCTTACGTGGTATGAGCGAAGGGCAAGGGGTGTACTTTAATCAGCTTACTAAACAGCAAATAACTGAGCTTGATAGCTTATTCGCACAAGGAGCCATGCTATGAGTCAAATGACATTCGGCTTTGATGACCATGAGCCAAACGAGCCAATGAATAAGCAACCACAGCAGCCAGCACAACATACCCAAAGCGACTCAGTGTTGACTGTCACAGAGGTTAAAACGCAGCCTTTACTGAGTTATTTACTTGAGGCAAAACGTATTCGCTTAGTTGATGTTAAACTCGCAGAGCTATTGACTGGCACAGAAACAGTAGCCGGTTCACAATCGTTGATAGAGAATAACGATGCAGCGCATAATGAGGTTTTTTACCTGATTTTATTACTTGCGGCCGCGCAGCAAAGTCAGCACAGCTGTTTAGAGCTCGTGAATATAAACTGGCAAAACCCGTTTGAAATAAGAGAGCAAAGCCTAGCTGATGCCAGCATTGCAGCCCCTGAGGTTTTAACCCCGTTTGATATGGAATTTGGCCTTAATGAGGCTGTTAATAAACTAATGAATGCTGAGTGTGTCGGGGACGACAAACCACTGCTATTGTTCGCGAATAAACTTTATTTTGCCCGATTGGCAGAGTACGAAACCACACTGGCTTCGCGTTTACATCATTTAGCAACGAAAGAACTCACACTTGATGAAGCCGAATTAACGGCATTACTTGAGGTGTATTTTCCTAATAGTGAACATACAACCAACCCAAGCGATCCTATTAAAACATTAAACTGGCAAAAAGTAGCCTGTGCGATTGCCGCAACAAAAGGCTTTAGTGTGATCACTGGCGGCCCAGGTACCGGTAAAACCACCACAGTAACTAAGCTACTAGCAATATTACAATCTTTGTATGCCAGTGCACCGCTAACAATAAAGCTGGTTGCACCGACAGGTAAAGCGGCAGCGCGTTTAACCGAGTCGATTTTAGGGGCAAAGCAAAAGCTTAGTATGATCCCTGGTAATATCGCGCCACTTATTCCTGAAAGCGCGCAAACGATTCACCGTTTACTGGGCGTTATTCCGCATACCAATAAGTTTCGCCATAACAAGCGTAATCCGCTGCATTTAGATGTACTGATCATTGATGAGGCATCGATGGTAGATTTATCGCTTATGGCAAAACTAATCGAGGCACTACCGAGCCATGCAAGACTTATTTTACTGGGTGATAAAGACCAATTAGCCTCGGTTGATACGGGCAGTATTCTTAGCGACCTATGCCAAGGCTTAGAGCTTGGCAAAATGCCTGATTACAGCAGTGAAAGAGCAGCGCAGCTTAATCGCGTTTGTTTTAATAATCAGAGCGAAATACCCGCGGCGAGCAGTCATTTTGTACTTAACGATTGTATTGCGTTTTTACAGCAAAGTTATCGTTTTGATGGCAGCAGCGGCATTGGTCAATTAGCACAAGCTGTAAATACCAATAACAGTGGCTTACTGGGCTACGTTGAGCAAACGATTAATCAAGGTGGCTTTAAAGACCTTAAACTTAATTACAGCGTAATTAGTAAACCGATTGAGCAATTTGTGCAACAGGCGGCGTTGCAATATCACGATTATTTGCAGCTTATCCAGCAAGGGGCAAGTGTAGCCAGTGTGCATAAAGCATTTGCGCATTATCAGTTACTGGCTGCAGTCAGAGAGGGAGATTATGGTGTAAATAGCCTTAATCAGCGTATTGAAAAAGCACTGGCTCAACAAGGTTTAATTTCGCCATATCAAAGGCATTACGTGGGTATGCCAATTATGATCAGCCAAAACGACTACCAGCTAAAACTGTTTAATGGCGACATCGGTATTTTAATGCACGATGAGCAAGGTCAGTTAAAAGCCATGTTTGTTGATGAACAAGAAAATATTCGTGCCTTTTCGCCCGCACGTTTACCTGCTCACGACAAAGTGTATGCCATGACAATTCATAAGTCGCAAGGTTCTGAATTTGCTTACACAGCAATGATTTTACCACCAATAAAACATGCTAATCAGGGCATTAACAGGCAGTTGGTTTACACGGGTATCACCCGCGCGAAAACCACATTTGAGCTGGTGGCCGATAAAAATGTATTGCTCATGGCGATGAATAAATCAGTTACTCGTGCATCGGGTTTATACGATAGGTTAAAACATGAAGCTAGTTAAAGTAACGAGTGACCAACTAAACGAGTTAATGGGTTGGTTTAACTCAGAGGCTGAACTGCGTATTTGGTCTGGGCCATTTTTTAATTACCCATTTGATACGCAAAGCTTTAAGAATGATTTAAACCTAGATGCGCTGAATTCCTTCGCGTTGGTTAATGACGAAGGCCAGATGTTAGGGTTTGGTCAATACTATTTACGTGAAGGTCGTTGCCATTTAGGGCGGCTAGTTATCGCGCCAAGTGAACGTGGTAAAGGTCTTGCAAAAGTGTTGATAAATTTACTAGGAGAGCAGGGTAAACAGCAATTGAACTGCGCTAGCTTGTCGTTGTTTGTGTATAGCCACAATACCCTTGCTAAAACAGCCTATGAAAAACTGGGTTTTATACAAACCCAGTACCCCGCTGACATGCCACTCGATGGCTGTATTTATATGACTTGCTAAGAGCGTTTAAAGCTGCTTTTACGAAACAGATTAGGTTGCCAACCAAAGTGTATGGCGCCTAATCTTAAACAGACCGTCACAGCGAATGCGCCAAGAATGCACCAAATATAACTCACCTCTAGGGTGAATAAAGCCGCGTAAGTTAACCCGCCAGATAAGCAAGCGGTTGAATAGAGCTCTTCACCCATTACTAAAGGCACTTCTCGGCAGATCACATCACGCATCAGGCCACCAAAAATACCTGTGGTCATACCCATGGTGATGGCTACAACCATATCTGCGCCGCCGATCAGTGCCTTTTCGATACCAATAATGTTGAAAATAGCCATCCCTACGGCATCCATTAATAGCATGGTGGTGTTACTTAAATCGGGTAAGTGACGAATAGATAAAATAGAGGCGAATATGGCTATGTAAGTTGCGTACAAATAATCGGGCTGAGCTATCCAAAATACTGGTTTGTTAAGCAATATGTCTCGAAGTGTGCCACCACCCAGAGCTGTGACTGTGGCAACGACTACCACACCAAAACCACCAACACTTTTTTCATGGCCCAGCAAGGTGCCAGAAATAGCAAAAAACGCTACACCGATAATGCTTAAAAAATGAAAGTATTCTGATGTCATGGGGTTTCCTTACCTGTTTATAGTAATCTAACCCTAGCAAAATGAACTTTATTGATGCTGAACAACTAAGAAAATAGGGCGGGTAGTGATGTCACCCGCCAGAAGGGAATAGTGATTATATCAATCCGCTTATTTAAGGTAATCAACCACTAATTGCGTCATTGCATTTACGCCAAGCTGTAAAGCTTTTTCGTCTGCAAAAAAGTGTGGTGAATGGTTACTAGGTGCTGTAACTGCATCTTGACCTTTTGGTGTGACACCTAAGAAAAAGAACATGCCTGGTGTTTCTAAGGCGTAGTAACTAAAGTCTTCGGCACCTGTGATAAGTGGCGTTGTGATCAGGTTTTCTTTACCAACTACACCAGCAAGTGTTGGTGTCATTTTCTTGGTTAATTCAACATCGTTCACTGTTACTGGGTAACCATGGTCAATGTGAACATGCGCTTCTGCGCCACCTGATTCAGCTACCATCTCAGCGGTTTTAGCTAAACGTTTTTTAATGTCAGCACGCATTTCTTGGTCAAAGGTACGAATTGTGCCCACCATTTCAACTTCATCAGGGATGATGTTGTTACGCACACCGCCATTAATGGCACCAAATGAAACCACCGAAGGCGCTTTGGTTACATCAACTTGGCGTGAGGCAATGGTTTGTGTTGCCATAATAATTTGTGATGACGCCACAATTGGGTCAACCCCATTCCAAGGGCGTGAGCCGTGAGTTTGGCGACCTTTTACTGTGATAGTAAATTTGTCGGCGCTGGCCATTAGCGGCCCTTCACGAAAACCAATTTGTCCGGTATTAAGTGAGCTGGTTACGTGTAAACCAAATACGGCTTCTGGCTTTTCTTTAAATAAGCCTTCTTTAAGCATCAGCTCAGCACCGCCTTCTTCGCCATCTGGTGCACCTTCTTCAGCAGGTTGGAAGACAAACAGAATATCACCCGCTAGTTGGTCTTTAATTTTTACTAAAGACTCAGCGGCTGCCATTAAAATAGCCACATGGTTATCATGACCACAGGCATGCATTACGCCAACGGTATTGCCTTTGTACTCTGTTGTTTGAGTTGACGCGAAAGGTAAGTCTACTTGCTCTTTTACAGGTAGTGCATCCATATCTGCACGTAGCGCAATAAGCGGACCTTTTTTGCCCCCTTTAAGTTTGGCAACCACACCGGTATGAGCCACACCTGTTTGAACCTCAAGGCCTAACGAACGTAAATGCTTAGCCACGTATTTGGCTGTTTCAAACTCACGGTTACTAAGCTCTGGGTATTGGTGTAAATGACGGCGCCATTTAATGACTTTTTCGCTGACGCTTTTATTGGCAGATTTAAGTTCAGTATTAATATCACTAGCAAATGCAGGTGTAGAAATAGCACTGAGAAGTAGGCTGGTCGAAAGTAGTTTGTTTAACATCCCGTATCCTTTTATTATTTGTATACACAATAATTTAATGTAAAGTATAAACTCTTGAATGAACATGACCTTTCGGTAATTAACCAAGACAAATGGTTTAAAAATCGCACACAAATATTTAGGGACAAGCTAGTAAAAAATGCTAAATTAATCACCTTAAATGCGGGTGATGCATTGTTTTTGCGTGGTGATGAAAATACCGGTCTGTATTGTGTTATTAATGGCGTGCTTAGAGTTTCTGGGGTTAATAGCCAAGGCAAAGAAGCCGTACTCAGTTTTGTAACCGGTGCTATGTGGTTTGGTGAAGTGGCTCTGTTTGATGGCGGTAAACGCACCCACGATGTGTATGCTCAAACTGCGGTACGACTTTTACACGTACCTGAGCGGGCATTAAGCCATTTATTACAAGAGCATCCTGCTTATTGGCATGATTTTGGTCTGCTGCTTACCAATAAAGTGCGAAACCTGTTTGACTCATTAGAAGATCACGCACTCCTTACAGCAAAGCAAAAGGTGAGTAAGCGGTTGTGCATGCTTTATCAGTCGTCACTCCAAAGTTGTTTGCCGCTTACCCAGCAACAACTTGCCGATATGACCTATTTAACACGGCAAACCATTAACCAAATATTACAATCCCTGCAAGCTGATTCAATTATTAATCTTAAATATCAAACGATTGAAATTATTGATATAGATAAATTGCAATCTCAATGCTAGTTTGGAACTAAATGTCGGCTAGTTGACATTCTTGGTGGTGAATTTTCTGCTAATCTGAATTTTGAACACAGTTTTGGCAGGAAAAACAATGAAAACATTAAAACAACAACTGACAAATTACGCCCTTTATCACCGTTCTAAACGCAATATTTACACTCACTTTATTGGCATTCCATTAATTGTGTTTGCAATTATTTGTTTATTACAACGCGTCACGCTTATCTCTGAACCTGCCGTTATCTCCTTGGCAACCGTGGTGATTGCACTCACCTGCCTTTATTACTTAATGCTTAGCTTATCTATGGGGTTAATTATGGCTGTATGCTTAAGTTTGTTAAGCATTGCTGCTGAGCCTGTGGTGTCGCTTTCAACAGAGTTATGGCTAGCTGTGAGCATTGGCAGTTTCATTGTTGGTTGGGTGTTTCAGTTTATTGGTCACTATTTTGAAGGTAAAAAGCCAGCCTTTGTTGATGATTTAATTGGTTTGGTCATAGGCCCGTTATTTGTATTAGCAGAGTTCTTGATTATGCTTGGTTTTTATAAAGATATTGCTGATCATATCGAACAAAATGCAGGGCCTAACAAAGCATAACAACAATAATAAGGAACACACATGCAATTAAATGGTAAAACAGTTTGGGTAACTGGGGCATCATCTGGAATTGGTGAGGCACTTTGTGAGCAACTGGCAGCAAAAGGGGCAACGCTAGTATTGTCTGCCCGTAATGAGGAAAAACTCAACGCTCTTAATACAAGACTCGGTGGTAATCATCATGTGGTCGCTCTTGATTTGGCAAAGCCCGAAGCCTTACTTGAAGATATGCCAGCAGTGATCGAGCGAATTGGCCGCATTGATGTTCTTATCAATAACGGTGGGGTGTCGCAGCGTAGTCTATTTTTAGAAAACGAATTTACGGTTTATCGCCAACTGATGGAAGTAAACTACTTTGGTTTAATTGCTTTAACTAAGGCGGTCGTGCCACAGATGGTGAAGCAAGGTATGGGCATGGTGGTATCAATTAGCAGTGTGGCAGGTAAAGTCGGTTCAAAGTTCAGAACTGGGTATTCGGGTTCTAAGTATGCGGTCGTGGGCTTTATGGATTGCTTAAGAGCAGAACTAGCCGACAAAAATGTGAATTGCCTGACTATTTGCCCAGGTTCAATCAAAACAGCCATTGCACATAATTCGTTAGATGGCCAAGGTAAACCGCAAAATAAGCCAGAGGAATCAATCGAAAACGGCATGGATGTGGCAAAAGCGGCTGCAAAAATGATTAAAGCCATTGAAGCCGAGAAAGATGAAGTTGTTATTGGTGAAGGAATAAGTGGTTTAGCACCGACTATTAAGCGTTTTTTCCCGGGCTTTTTTAACCGCCTCACAGCAAAAATGAACTACAGATAATTTATAGTCATTTGTTAGCGAATGATTCTCAGTAAACAATGCGCAACTTGGGTTGCGCATTTTTTGTACCAAATGGTCGGATTATTATCACTTTAATCGATAAAAGGCACTAGTTTGCTATGGTTAAACGGGGATGGATTAGCATACAATGGGGTAAAAGTAGTCCAAACAAGAGAGAACAACAATGGCCGCATTTGGTACTGTATTTATGCCACAAATGATCCAAGCACGTTTTGCTGATAACTCATGGAGTGAAAGCGCGCTGGTCCCATCTGATAAAATCGAATTACATGCGGGTGCTCACGTATTACATTACTCAAGCACCTGTTTTGAAGGATTAAAAGCATTTCGTCACGAAGATGGCTCGGTCTATATCTTTCGTATGGATGCTAACATTGCTCGTATGAAACAAAGCTCTAAGTTACTAAACTTACCTGACTTTGACGAAAGCATGCTTGAGCAAATGATCAAAGACATTGTAAAAGAGTACGCAGACGAAACACCAACACCGCCGGGTTCAATGTATATTCGCCCAACCCATATTGGTACAGAAGCGGCAATCGGTAAAGCGGCTGCACCGTCAATGAGTTCCTTGCTTTATGTATTGCTTTCGCCAGTAGGTGATTATTTCTCAGGCGGTGCTACAGCATTACGTGTATTACTTGAAGAAGACGGCATGCGCTGCGCACCACACATGGGTATGGTTAAAAGTGGTGGAAACTATGCAAGTGCATTAGGTCCAATCTTAGAAGCTCGCTCAGAGCATCAAGCAGACCAAATTTTATTCTGCCCAGGTGGTGATGTACAAGAAACGGGTGCTGCAAACTTCATTTTAATTGATGGTGATGAGATCATCACAAAAGCACTTGATAGCACATTCTTACACGGTGTAACGCGTAATAGTATTTTAACGATTGCGAAAGATTTAGGTATGACAGTATCTGAGCGTAACTTCACTGTGTCTGAATTACTAGAAAGAGCCGCTAAACCAGGTACTGAAGCTGCATTATCGGGTACCGCTGCGGTACTGACGTCGGTTGGCACGCTTATTCATAACGACCAAGAGTTTAAGGTGGGCTCTGGTGAACCAGGTGAGAAAGTTGCTAAATTACGCCAAGCATTAAATGATATTCAATGGGGGAAATCAGCAGATACTCATGGCTGGTTAACAAAAGTATAATCGCTGAGCAAATACATGCTTTGAAGAGCCACGTTACTACGTGGCTTTTTTGTTTTTACATTGGTTTACAGCACTTCCAGTGTTTAACCGCAAATTACTAGACATTCTAATGCTTTAATTTTACTTTCATTTTATTAACAATAACTAAAAGTAAATTTATTATGATCAAGAAAACACTAGCATGTGCGATTGTTGTTGCATTGGCGGGCTGCGGTGAATCCACCCCAACAAAAACAGAACAAACAGTGAAAACTGCAGAGGTTAAAGCTGCTGTGAATTATCCAGAAACTAAAAAAGGCAATGTTGTTGATGAATACTTCGGTGAGAAAGTAGCCGATCCGTATCGTTGGTTAGAAGACGATATGAGCGACGAAACAGCCCAGTGGGTGAAAGCCGAAAATGACGTTACCTTTTCTTATCTAAAAAATATTCCTTATCGCGATGAGCTGAAAACTACGCTTGAAAAGCTGATGAACTATGAAAAAGTCACAGCGCCATTTAAAGAGGGTGAATACACTTATTTTTATAAAAACGATGGTCTGCAAAATCAGTACGTAGTTTATCGTAAAAAAGGCGACTCAGAAGCTGAGGTGTTCTTAGATCCAAATACCTTCAGTAGCGACGGCACAACCTCAATGTCGGGCTTAACATTCACAGAAGACGGCACACTAGCGGCTTATCAAATCTCTGAAGGTGGCAGTGACTGGCGTAAAATTATCATTATTGATACAGCGACTAAACAACCAATTGAAGAAGCATTAGTCGATGTAAAATTCAGCGGTATCTCTTGGCTTGGCAACGAAGGTTTCTATTATTCGAGCTACGATAAGCCAAAGGGTAGTGAGCTGTCTGCAAAAACAGATCAACATAAAGTTTACTACCATAAGTTAGGCACGGCACAAGCAGATGACCAATTAGTTTATGGTGGCACTGAGGCTCAGAAACATCGTTATATAGGTGCTGATGTAACCCGTGATAATCGTTATTTAATAATTGCAGCAAGTACTTCAACTTCAGGTAATAAACTGTTTATCAAAGATCTAACTAAGCCTGACAGCGAGCTAGTGACTATTTTAGATAACACTGACTCAGATACCTCAATTATTGATAATGACGGCTCGAAACTGTATTTAGTGACTAACTTAAACGCGCCAAATAAACGTGTAGTGACTGTTGATGCTGCTGATCCAAGCCCTGAAAATTGGCAAGATTTAATCCCAGAAACTGATAATGTGCTTAGCCTTTCAAAAGGCGGTGACTATTTCTTTGCTAAGTATATGGTTGATGCGATTTCGCAAGTAAAACAATACGATAAATCAGGAAAATTAGTACGCGACATCAGCCTGCCAGGTGTGGGAACTGCATATGGCTTTAGCGGTAAGCACGATGCACAAACGCTGTATTACTCATTTACAAATTACACTACACCAGGCAATACCTATTCGTTTGATGTTGAATCAGGTAAGTCTGATGTGTACCGCAAGTCGGGCGCTAAATTTAATAGCGAAGAATATATCTCTGAACAAGTGTTCTATACATCAAAAGATGGCACCAAAGTTCCGATGATAATTTCGTACAAAAAGGGCACCGAACTTAACGGTAAAAATCCGACTATTTTATATGGTTATGGTGGCTTTAACGTGAGCCTAACACCAAGCTACAGCCCTACAATTGCGGCATGGCTTGAGCACGGTGGTATCTATGCTGTAGCTAATATTCGTGGTGGTGGCGAATACGGTAAAGAATGGCATGTAAATGGTACACAGCTTAAGAAACAAAATGTATTTGATGACTTTATTGCTGCGGCTGAGTACTTAAACGAAAAACAATACAGCTCACCTGATTACCTAGCGGTACGTGGTGGCTCAAATGGTGGCTTATTAGTTGGTGCGGTTATGACACAGCGCCCTGAGCTATTTAAAGTTGCGCTTCCTGCTGTAGGTGTTTTAGATATGCTGCGTTACCACACCTTTACAGCGGGTGCTGGTTGGGCGTATGACTACGGTACGAGTGAACAAAGTAAAGAAATGTTCGAGTACTTAAAAGGCTATTCACCAGTTCACAATGTAAAAGAGGGTGTTAGCTACCCAGCAACCTTAGTAACAACAGGGGATCATGATGACCGTGTTGTGCCTGCGCATTCATTTAAGTTTGCAGCAGAGCTACAAGAAAAAGGTGCGAAACAAAATCCGTATCTTATTCGCATTGAAACAAATGCAGGTCATGGTGCAGGAACACCAACAAGTAAGATCATTGATCAATACGCTGATATTTATGGCTTTACCCTATATAACATGGGTGTTAAATCGCTATAAGATATTTTTTAACTAAAATGAAAACGCCGAGCTAAGCTCGGCGTTTTTATATCGATTGATTGAGATGTTTATAAATCGATACCCAGCGCGAAAATCATTTTGTAATCTTCTTTTTCTGGTACTATACCGTTTTCATCGGCAATCGGGTCAGCCAAATAATCCCATACTAATGACATATCAAAATCAATATCATCGGTGATCTCAAACTCAAACGCAGCCATCGCATATTGAGAATCTCCACCTGCATCACTGTTTGCAGTTAGATAGCGATAATTAAAGGTAAAATCAATTTTCTTGGTGACTTCAAGCTCGTAATTAGTGCCGACAAAATATGACCAAGATGAATTTGATTTCTCTTCACCCGTAGTGACAGTATCAAACTCAGTTCTTTGATAAGCTGGGCCTGTTGAAAAATCCCATTCTGTTTTATCGGTATCCATTACATAGTAACCAACACCGGCACCGAGAGTGTACTTGTTAGCGATATTTTGAAACGGGTCACGGTAGTATTCAAAGAAGGCTGGACGGAAATACATTTTTTGTGTGTAAAACCAGTCGAAGGTACCATTAGCGCGGATGTTGTTTTTAGTAACTTGTTCATCGCTGGTGGTGCGATAGCCTAAAAACTCTGCGAGGAAACGGCTAGACGCCGTACGGCGCTTGATATCTGCACGAGCCGAATACTCTGTTTGGTCAGTATTGCCTTTTGATATATCGGCACCTAGCGATATTTTTACAGTCCATGCACTGAGTTCGCTTTCAGCTGAAGGAGCAATAGAGACTAAATCGCGATAACGGTATTTAGCTTCTTGTTCGCCAACTTTCACATAACCACCAGAGATATTTAATGTGCCGCTTAGCTCATTACCATCGTTAAAGCGCACAGTATGGTGGCGATCTGAGATAATCATGTAGACATCTTCGCGATCAATAATTAATGTGTCGAGCACATCACTGTCGAACTCAATCTCTTTATCATACATGGAGACTAGTTCGCCTTTGAGCCATTCGCCCGAATTCAGCCGTACCCAATCGAAATGAGTGGCATCTTTTATGATTATGCCGCGTTCTTCAAGAAGCGGATCAGGAAGTGATTCTGCACTATAGCAAGCAAATGAGCTTGCTACAGCAGCACTAATAAGCAGGTATTTTTTGAGCATTATTTCAATCCATGTTAAATAAAATGCATTCAAGGGGTGAGGTTGTTATTACTATAACCTGTTTGATTTTAGAACAATTTCAACTGCTGTTCAAAAATTACTTAAGCAGATGGTAAAAACAAGCGCTGATAGGTTTTATAAGCATATTCATCACTCATCCCTGATAAGTAGTCACATATTATGCGCATAGCATTATCACCTTGCTGGTGCGCATTTAGCCACATTTCTTGGGTTGTTTCAGGTAATAAGCGCATTGGGTCGCTGGCAAAAGCACTAAATAACTCAATCAACAGGTTTTGCCCTTTAAATTCAACTTGCTGCATCTTTGGCTCGCGAATTAAACGTTTAAAAACAAAATGTTTTAGCACGTTAAGAATTTCGGCAAATTCATCCGGTAGGCTTACTGTGTACTGCAGTATTTCAGATTCGAAATCTGCGTTTTGTACAACTAACTGAGCGTTAATAATAAAGGTGTTAACCAACTCACCAATAGCGTCTTTACGCTCATACTCGTGATGAGAAAAGAGTCTGGCGGTTATTGAGCTCAAATGGGTGGTTAGCCAAGCAGAGTCAAGCTCTTGCAACTGTACAAGGGCATGGTTTTGCCAATCAGCCAGAGTTAAAACTTCTGTAGCTATGGCATCTTCTAAATCGTGAACGGCATACGCAATGTCGTCAGCTAATTCCATAATTGCTGAGTCTATCGATTTGTAATGGGTTTTAGCTCTAAACTCATCAACCTTATAATGACTACTCAGCAGCGCTTTATCGTTATTCGACAGTGGCTCAATGATCCAATCGAAAACATCTTTATCGTCTTTATATAAGCCTTTGGCTGGTCGCCAATGGTCAGCTTTAATAAAACTACGTTGCTCACTCAAAGGTGGAATGCTGTGCCACAAATCATCAATAAAGGCTGGATATTTAATAAAGCCTAATAAGGTGCGTCTGGTTAAGTTCATGCCATAGCCATTTGAATAGGGCTCAAGCTTAGACACAATTCTTAATGTTTGGGCGTTACCTTCAAAGCCACCATGCTCGCGCATCATGTAATTTAATGCTATTTCACCACCATGACCAAAAGGAGGGTGGCCAATATCATGAGCAAGGCATAATGTTTCGAGTAGGCTACCGCTCGGAAAATTCGTAAATTCAGGGTGCTGCTTTTTTAGATGACGTAATAAACCACTGCCAATTTGAGCAACTTCTAAAGAATGGGTCAGACGGGTTCGGTAAAAATCATTTAAGCCAATACCCATAATTTGGGTTTTAGCCTGTAACCGCCTAAAGGCTGCGGCGTGGATGATTCGAGAGCGGTCAACTTGCCAAGCTGAGCGGTTATCGTTTGGACGATATTTTTGCTGATCAATAATGCGAGCTTGCCAAGATTGGCACATAAAAATAACCTACCTTTTTCTCGTTTGCTTGCTTTTCAGTATACGCAAGCGCTTGAAAATTGCGAGTAAATTGGCACTAAATCACGCTATTTTGGTAAAGGTTTAGGTAATTTTCTTAGGGCAAATTCGCCAAAAATAGAGGGTTTTGGTATACTTCGCCTTTGTGTGTGCGTGACGTTACCGCACATGAGTAGTAGTTTATATGAGAGAATACATGCTTAATTACGTTTTTCGAGCTTTACTTGCTGCTTTTTTTGCATGGGCGTTGTTATCGCCATTTGTAGATAAAGAAGTAGTAGAAAGTGGGTCTGAACAATCGCAGACAACGCCAAAAGGGACCCAGCGCGTAATCAAAAAAGAAAAGCCATTACATAATGTGAAACTGCCAGATTTTGCAGCTTTTACTGATGTGAAAGAAAAGAAACATGCATTTTTTGATTTTATTCGCCCTCATGTTGAGGCCGAAAATAAAATGATTCTACAGCAACGTGCAACCCTAGAGATTGCGCGTATGATGCTGGAGTACAATGAGCCACTAAGTAGCAAGCAGCAAGCAGATATTAAAAAAATACTGACAAGCTACAAGTTGCCAACCACCATAGATACTTTGTCGCTTACCCAGGCACTACGTCGTGTTGATATCATTCCTAAAGAGCTTGCGCTAATGCAAGCAGCTAATGAATCAGCATGGGGTACATCACGCTTTGCACGCATTGGTTTAAATTTTTTCGGCCAGTGGTGTTACAAAAAGGGTTGCGGCATGGTGCCTCGTCGCCGTGCTAACGAAGCAGCCCATGAAGTGACGGCTTTTAAATCGGTACGTGCGGCTGTAAGTTCATATTTTAAAAATATTAATACCCATGCAGCGTATAAAGATTTAAGATCAATTCGTGCTGATTTACGTCGCCAGCAAAAGCCAATTGATGCAACTAAGCTAACGCAAGGCTTGTTGTCTTATTCGGAGCGCGGTGAAGCGTATATTGAAGAATTAAATAAAATGATAAATCAAAATAGAGCTTACTTTGATGAATAAACTCCTTCCATGGTTAAAAGCAGCAACCATCGCGGTTGCGCTGGGTACAGTTGCAACCAAGGCCGCTGCAACTGAATTTGTTGTTGCCTATGATGGCTTTTACGATCGTTTGAAAGTTGTTAATAAAGGCGAGTTTCAATACGCTCAAGTTAACTTTTATTTGTCTGATATTGCTAGCAACGAAGTATGCAAAATTAAATCAGGTAAAATAATTACAGAAAAACAAGAGTTTGACCTAACTTATACAGATAAGGCTCAACTACTTTTACCATTCGATAAGCAGCTTGATACAGATAAAGCCGTAATAGTTGTTCAACCAGAAAATCCAAAACATGAATGCCAATTAAAGTTACAAATTGAAGCAACGGATCTGGCTGATTTTGAACTCAGTAAAGCGAACTTATATACGTTAAATGAAGAATTTGACGAGCTGTTATCTGATTTGTCGGGCTTTTTTGTTAGCAAATTAATGTGGTTCTTACTGCCTGAACAACAGGGTGTTGTACTTAAATTTAACGGCCAAGACGCTATCTCGGCAAATGGCGTTAGCTGTAAAGAGCAGCGTTGTTCAATAAAAGTAACAGACAACTGGCAAGACGATAACACAGTGCTTAGCAGTCATGCTGAGCTTATCAGCGCCACACCGTGGATTGTTAAATAGCGACCATATATTGCTAAAAGCGTTTAAACATCGACAAAAGGGACCTTATTAGGTCCTTTTTTCGTTGTGAAGCAGATAGTTCTTATGTTTCTTTTTATTAAAATTTATCTCGGTATTTTGGTTTAGTATCAAAATCTGAAATTCATCGTAATCAGTGCAGTTACTTTGACTGTTTCTTTTATCTACATTACTCCCCTTAATTCATATCTTTTCTAACTATTTGTATTGCTGTGCATTTAAGAATTAGCGTGTTTTTAGATCTGAAAACAGTATGAAGATATGAGTTTTTACTGATTGTTTCTTGCTATAGATAAAAGGTTTAATTTTATTTTAGTATCCTTATTTTTACTTAATTATTAAGTGCTAACCTTCTATTTTTAAAGGGTTTTTTAAGAATTAAAAATATAGATTTAGATCAAGTTACTTAGCAATAACTGGCTTAAAGTAAAACTATAAAGATCTCAATATAGGTAGTTATAGTTTAAAAGGAGTCGTTATGCAGACAGTCAATGTCGAACCTGTATCAGTTAAACAACAGAAATTAGCCGAAGCCAATGCGAAGCAGGATGTGGTTTTTGATCTAAATGTTAAAAATCCAAGCTTAAAGTGGAATGCTGACGGTAAATACCCATATAAACGCAAAATGGACGTAGTTGAATACGAGCGCCATAAACACGAACTGCAAATCGAGCTTTTAAAAATGCAAGGCTGGGTAAAAGAGACCAACCAGCAAATTGTGATTTTATTTGAAGGTCGTGATGCGGCGGGTAAAGGTGGCACTATTAAGCGCTTTATGGAGCATTTAAACCCTCGTGGAGCGCACGTAGTGGCTTTAGAAAAACCATCCGCAAGAGAGCGTGATCAATGGTACTTTCAGCGTTACATTAACCACCTGCCAACAAAGGGTGAAATTATATTATTTGACCGTTCTTGGTATAACCGAGCCGGTGTTGAGAAGGTAATGGGGTTTTGTGATGATCATGAATATTTAGAGTTTATGCGTCAAACACCTCAACTTGAACGTATGTTGGTGAATAGCGGTATTAAGCTATTTAAATATTGGTTTTCGGTCAGCAGAGAAGAGCAATTTAGACGCTTTAAATCGCGCCAAAATGACCCGCTCAAACAATGGAAGCTAAGCCCAGTTGATATGGCATCATTGGCTAAATGGCATGATTATAGTGATGCCAAAGATGCCATGATGTTTCATACCCATACTAAGGATGCACCTTGGACACAAATTCGCTCTGACGATAAAAAGCGCGGGCGAATCAACTGCATGCGTCATTTCTTAAGCTGTTTGGATTACCCAGAAAAAGATCACGAAATTGTGAATCGTCTCGACCCACTTATTGTCACCGAACCTACCCGCATGTCTGCACGTCAGTAAAGGAGAATACTATGCAAAATTCACAGTCAGTATTTGAGAAACGTCTTGCTAAGCTCGAAAAAATTCTCGAAAAGAGTAAAAAAGAAGTGGCTAGAACCACTGAACTTGCAAAAGATGCAGCACTTAAAGCACAAGCAGCTGTAGAGTGCGCTAGTGAAGCAGAGAACCTAGCCGAAAATGCTAAAAAGCGCTTGAAAGCAGCTAAAAAGCAATTAAAAGAGGCCAAAGTGTTAAAAATAGCGCAGAAAAATGCGTCGAAAAAGTCGGCAATAAAACGTGCTAAACGAATGGCAAAGAATAAAAAAGCTAAAACTAAAAGCGCTTAAAGTTAACAAAGGGCACAGGGCTCATGTGCCCTTTGTTTTTTATTAAGCGTATGGCTGGACATTTTTACAATTCTCGATATGCTAAACCTTACTTTTTCAGGGACTTAAAAGCATCTTAATGAAAACTTCAGCGCCTATTTTTGTTATTTTACTGCTATGTTCAGCTTGTAGCAGTCATTCACCTATCAACTAAGAAATGCAAACTAAGTTGCAAGGCTCATGGCAGTCAACAAATAGCCCAGTTTGTGAAGCTAATTTTCATACCATAACGTTTAAAAATAAAACATTAGAAATCTCTTATGATGAGCAGGGCTATATTTCCGCGTCTGAAGCGAGAAAAACCTTCGTTTATAATATTCTCTCAGCAGAGAAAAATTTAATCCGTGTGCAGCTTGAAAATGAAACCCGCTTAGATAAAAAGGGCAAGCCTGTGGTTTGGCATCTAAAACCTCTTAGAAATGATAAATACTGTTGGGGCAGAGATGATTGGCCTGACCTTGCTTGTACAGCTTCTCGTTACAAATGCACAGTAAAATAAATCAGAAATCAGTTTACAGAGGTCAGAAAATTAGAGCTTTCAGCCTATAAATTCATAAACCTTTGAGTCTATTCCCAAAGCGCTTCGCTTTACGTAGTATCTCTACGAGTGAAGCGCTTTAATTATCCCATGCTAATCATTTCAACTGGCTCAAAAAGTCCGTATAATCCACGCCGAACTTTTTACTATGAAACATGGCTTACAAAAGCCTGTATGAGCAGAGCAAATGAATCAAACTGATACTAGAAAAGAAACTCTTGAATTTAATAAACTTCAAAAGCGTCTAAGAAGGCATGTTGGTAACGCAATTACTGATTACAACATGATCGAAGACGGTGATGTTGTTATGGCATGTATCAGTGGTGGTAAAGATTCTTTTGCAATGCTAGATATTTTGCTTAATTTACAAAAAGCAGCGCCGATTAAATTTGAAGTGATTGCAGTAAACCTTGATCAGAAGCAACCTGGTTTTCCTGAGCACATTTTGCCTGATTACTTTGAAACGCTAAATATTCCGTATTACATCGTTGATAAAGATACTTACTCAGTAGTAAAAGAAAAAGTACCAGAGGGCAAAACAACCTGTGGTCTGTGTTCACGACTTCGTCGCGGCACACTTTATTCATTTGCAGAAAAAATTGGTGCAACCAAACTAGCACTTGGTCATCACATGGATGATATCGTTGAGACGATGTTCTTAAATATGTTCCATGGTTCAAGACTAAAAGCGATGCCACCAAAATTGCGCTCTGATGATGAGCGTAACGTGGTAATCCGTCCGTTGTCATACTGCCGTGAAAAAGATTTAATTAAATACGCTGAGCACAAAGACTTCCCAATTATTCCTTGTAATTTATGTGGCTCACAAGAAAACTTACAGCGTCAATCAATCAAAGCCATGTTGACTGAGTGGGATAAGAAAACTCCAGGTCGTGTTGAGAGTATCTTTAAGTCTTTACAAAATGTTAGCCCAAGCCAGCTTGCAGACAGAAACTTATTTGATTTTGAAAATTTACCACTTGATAGAGAAGGCAATCGTGAAAGCTATGACTTTAGCGAGGCGGTGGTCTCATCAACAAACATTGATGAATCATTATTTATTGATGTAACAAATATATAAAAAGAAAAAAGCCCCAAACTGGGGCTTTTTTAATGCATATTTAAAAGGTTATTTAGCAAGTGGGCTCACATAGCCGTCTGGTTTTAGTGCTAAAACATCGCAGTCAAGGCTATCAATAACATGCTCTGCTGTGTTACCGACAAGCGCTGCACTTAAGCCAGTACGTCCAACTGTACCTATCACTACTAATTCGCTGTTGAGGCGTGCAGCCACATCAGGAATAACATCTTCTGGTAAGCCTTCTTCAATGTGGCAATGAGTTTTATCAATATCAAAGCCTTCAGCTAATGAAAGCGTTGATTCAAAGTGATGTTTTTTAACTGATTCGTTATAAACACCTGGATTGAATTCAGGGATTTCAATAGCGATATTAACTGGAGTTGCTGGGTAGGCATTCACAAGGTTAAGCGTTGCGTTGGCCAAGTCACAAATGAAACGAGCGTCATTGATAATACGCTTGTTAAGTTCAAGGTGTTGTTCATTTTCACTCACTGCGTTTACAGCAGCTAAAATATTGCCTTTTGCCGGCCACTCTTTCTCTTTAACAAGTAAAACTGGAGCAGGGCACTTACGAATGAGGTGCCAGTCAGTTGGGGTGAAAATAACAGACTTAAGTGTATCGTGTTGATGAGTGCCTTTGACAACAAGGTCAAAACCATCGTTGATCACGGTATTGATAATGGCTTCGTAAGGGCGGTTATGCCAAACCACACAGCTATCAATGGTAAGCTCTGGATAAAGTGCAATTTGTTCATTTAACCATTCTTGGCGGTCTTTTATGACGGCTTCGCGCATTGCTTCACGCTCATCAGCAGAAAGCATTGTGGTCATTTCATAAGAGAAGTCGTAGATACTGAGGAAAGCGGTGATGGTCGCGCCAGATTTTTTGGCTAGATCAATTGAGCGGCTTAAACTGTGTTGCTGCTCTTTGGTTGGGTCTATAACTGCTAAAATTCGTTTAATTGCGTCCATGTGCTGCTCCTTAACTGTTCCGCAAAAAGTAGTACTTTGAGTGTAACCTAAATTTAGAACAGTTAAAGGGGCAAACAATATAAAGTTGCGTTAAATCAAACTCTATTTACATTTAATCGCTGCTGTTGCTGCAAGCGCTTGCTGATCCAAAATGGTGATAAATTTACCTTCAACCTTAATAAAACCGGCTTTTTGGAAGCGGCTTAAAAGGCGGCTAATTGTTTCAACAGTAAGGCCTAAATAATTACCGATTTCACCACGTGTCATGGTTAAACGGAATTCTTTACGTGAGAAACCACGTTCACCAAAACGCTCTGCAAGATTATAAATAAAACTGGCTAGACGCTCTTCAGCTGACTTTTTATTGAGTAACAATAACATTTCTTGGTCATAGTTAATTTCATTACTCATTAAACGCATAATTTGTTGGCGTAGCTTAGGTAGTTTACCCGCTAATTCGTCTAGAGTATCGAATGGAATTTCACATACCATTGATGTTTCAAGGGCTTGTGAGAAGCTTTGATGAGCCATTTTGTTAATAGCATCGAAACCAACCAAATCACCAGCTAGATGAAAACCAGTAATTTGTTCATCACCTTGTTCAGACAAAGTATAAGACTTAAACGAGCCAGAGCGTACCGCATAAATGGCATTTAAGCTTTCGCCAGACTCAAATAAATAATCACCTTTATGCAGTGGTTTCTTACGTTCGATGATTTCATCGAGACGATCCATTTCTTGACCGTTTAATGAAAATGGCAAACATAGCTGGCTGATACTGCAATTATTACAGCTAATTGTGCATAAGCCTTTTGACTTGTTTTGTGAGAAGTCCATACATCAAATCCATTCAAATAAGTTAACAACCAGTAATATTAATGAATTAGCTTATCGGTTGCTATAATTAATAAGTATATACCGTACCATATTATTACGCTGCCTAGAATAACCCTAGTCCAAACATGGTTGAAAATAGTGTTTATTTTCTGGCTGACGAGTCCTACGCTTATCATCGCAGGAAAGGTGCCTAACGCGAAAAACAACATCACACCTGCACCATGTGATGCTGATGGGCTAGTCAGTGCCCAGGTTAGCGCTGAATAAACTAAGCCACAGGGCAACCAGCCCCACAAAGCGCCATAGAGTAGGGCTTTTGGGGTAGTATCGACCGGTAATAAATAACGATTAAGTTTAGCTAAATGCTGCCATACTAGGGTTTTGCCAAGTTTTTCTAGCCACTGTAGAGTTGCCGCTAAACGCATAATGTAAACCCCAACAAGGAGCATAAAAATACCACTCAAAAACGACAACGCTATCGATATAGAAGTATTTTGCGCTGCAAAGCGACTACTAATTCCAGCTACAAGAGCACCGGCAAGCATGTAACTTAGTGCGCGGCCTAGGTTATAAGCAACTGAAAAGCTCACTGCACGGTTTTTGTTGGCGGCAAGTTGTAAACTACTGGCAATGCCACCACACATCGCTAGGCAATGACCACTACCTAACAAGCCCATTATAAATGCACTAATAAACAGCGGATCAATCATTACTTTTGTTGTGCTGCTCTTTATCGTCTTCGAACAGGATACTGTGGCCCTGTTTGTTTAAATCAGAAAATTGTTCGCTTTTTACAGCCCAAAAGAATACCCCAATGGCAATTAGCACAAATAAAATGGCAATTGGGATAAGCATGTAGATGATACTCATAGTTTTAATAACCTTAATGAGTTGGTAATAACCAAAATGGAGCTTGCAGACATACCAATTACAGCCATCCAAGGAGCAACGAGCCCAAGGGCTGCCAATGGTAAAATCGAACCATTGTAAATAAGTGACAATGCCAAGTTTTGCTTAACAATACGGCGCGTCTTTTTCGAGACAGTAAGCAAATGCTCTATGGCTGTTAGATCACTATTGAGTAATACCACATCGGCACTATTTTTGGAAATATCAGCGCCGGTTTCCATCGCAATAGATAAATGGGCACTGGCAAATACTGGGCTGTCATTCACGCCATCACCCACCATAGCAACAATGGCACCTTTACTTGAAAGTGCTTCGACATGGGTTTGTTTGTCACGAGGGCTACATGCAGCATGCACGGTATCTAAATTGAGCTGTTTTGCAATTCGCTCACCACTGTTAGAGGCATCGCCCGTTAACATATGGCACTTAATTTGTTGCGAATGAAGTGTAGTAATCAATTTTTCTGCGTTATTACGTAGGCTGTCGGCTAAGTAAAAACGCGCAATGACTTGTTTATCGATATATAAGGTTGCTTGCGCATCTGCTTTTTCGGAATCAAACCAACCGCTTTTACCTATCGCAAGGTGCTGATCATTTAGTAAAGCGGTAATGCCTTTACCCGGTTCGATAGTCACATTTTCAATAGGGTTCACTGTGTCGTTGAAACCAGCGAATGCATTAGCAATAGGGTGCTCAGAGAAACTTTCAAGTTGCGCTGCTAAGCGTAATGCATCAGCTTCACTGTATTGGGTGTTAACTAGTTCAACGCGTTCAATGGTAAAGCGACCTTGCGTTAAAGTACCTGTTTTATCAAAAGCAATATCTGTTAATTGTGGTAGCGTTTCTAACACATGGGCTTGTTTAATTAAAATTCCACGTTTTGTCAGGCTGGCTACAGCGCACGTGAGAGCGGTTGGAATTGCTAAGCTAAGCGCACAAGGGCAGGTTGCAACAAGTACAGAAATAGTAACCCAAAAGGCATGCTCGGGATCTATTTGATACCAACCAATTGCTGTTATTGAGGCAAATACTAATAAGCAGGCAACAAACCACTGCGCTACTTTATCTGTTATCTCAACTAATCGCGGGCGCTTGGTTAACGCTGTGTGTTGTAACTTAATAATTTGATTAAGCAGGGTATTTTGACCGATTTTGTTGATCTCAATACTGATCACACCATCATGGTTAATCGTTCCTGCGTAAACTTGATGGCTAACAAACTTGTTAACTGGCTGGTGTTCGCCGGTCATCATGGCTTCATCAACGGTTGTTTGACCTTTTGTAACAATACCATCAGCAGGAATTGTCTCGCCTGCTTTGATTAATACAATATCACCCAGTTTTAGTTTTTTAGCCGCAATTATCGATTCTTGATTATTTTCATCAATAATACGAGCTGTAAGCGGCAGCAACTTTTGCAAGTTAGCGGTAAATTCACTGGCTTTTAAACGAGCTCTAAATTCTAAATATTTACCTAATAATAATAAGAAGGTAAACATACAGATAGATTCAAAATAAACTTCGCCAACCGACATTAATGTGGCATAACAGCTTGCCCCATAAGCACCAAAAATAGCTAATGAGACGGGTAAGTCCATATTCAGCTGTTTGGCTTTTAAACCATTAATGGCATTGGTTAAGAATGGCAGGGCACTGTAAAGAATAACTGGAGAAGCAAGTACTAAGCTTATCCAGCGAAAATACTGCTCAAAGTTCTCTTCCATGCCAGAGAACATGCCAAAGTACATGGCAAAAGCAAACATCATTACTTGCATGGTCATCAGACCGGCAACCCCTAAACGGCGAATGTAGGCTTTTGCGGCTTGTTGTTTTTGGCTTGCTTCAAGGTCTGCCTGAAACGGATAGGCTTTATAGCCGATTTCATGTAATGAGGTGATAATTTGGCTAAGCGGTGTAACCGATTTATCCCATTGGATCATGGCACGGTTGGTTGAAGTATTTACATCAACACGTTTGATTGCTTTTAAGTTAAGTAGTTGTTTTTCGATTAACCAAGCACAGGCAGCACAGGTGATGCCTTCAACCGTTAATAGTACTTCTGATAAATCATTAGTGGCTGAAATAAACTCGTCTTGAATATCTTCGTTATCGTAACTTTTAATCAACTCGAGTTGCTCTGGAACAAGTTGTTCAACTTTACCAGAGCGTACAGTTCTAAATTTATAGTAATCGGTCATGCCTTGGGCGACGATATTCTCAGCAACCGTTTGGCAACCAATACAACACATAGGTTGTGCCTTACCGTCTATTTCGACAGTCGCATTAAAGCCTTTTGGCACACTTTCAAGACAATGAAAGCAATTATCGGACATTAGAGTTTACTACTTATATTCAGGGCTAATCGAAATCGTTTTATCAGTTGGCAAAATCACATCTTCTTTAAGTTTCCAACTGTTATCGATTGGTTCAATAAACACTGTGTATGCACCGTCAACATGGGTGTCGAGTAGGGCGGTAAAATCGCCATGGGCGTTTTTCATTAGGCTTACATCAAAGTCATTGGCTTTAATAGTGCGATGATAAAAAGACATTTTTAAAGAATGAACATTGCTTGCATCACCCTTGGTGAAAGTGAAAGTTACTTTGTCGCCTGCAACATTTAAATCGCCATGTAAATAAAGTGCTTTTGCTTTATTAAATTTGCTGAGTTCAAGGTTAATTGCTTTGCCTTTTTTATAGTAATCATCTACAACCATATCTGGGCCGTTGCCAATCGCCATATAAATAAGACCAGCACAGCCGATGATGGCTGCAAGAGGAAAAGAGATTAAAAACCATGGCCAAAAGTTTTTATACCAAGGAGTGGGTTTCATAGTACTTATACCTTTAAAAACGTTGTACGCATTTTATCGGATTTAAAAGCAAAAGACTAAAAAAAAGCCTCCAGATGGAGGCTTTTTTGATCTTAATTAATCTATTGAATTAAAAGATTAATTGTTTATACATTTTATTAACCGCGAGGTTATTTATCTTGCGATAAGCTGTAAACGTACGCTGTTAATAAGTGAACTTTATCTTCACCTAAAATGTCTTTCCATGCTGGCATTACACCTGCGCGGCCATTGATTAGTGTTTCTTCAACAGCACGTTTAGAACCACCGTATAACCAGATGTTATCTGTTAGGTTAGGTGCACCAAATGGTAAGTTGTGTGCAACTGAACCTTTACCGTCAGCACCGTGACACGCAGCACACATTGCAAACTTAGCAGCACCTGCAGCAGCGTCTTTTTGGTTAACAGTACGGCCTGAAAGGCTAAGTACGTGAGCAGTCATTTCTTTAATGCCTTGCTCGCCAAGTGCATCACCCCAAGGTGGCATCGCAGCAACACGACCGTAAAGAAGTGTTTCTTTGATCTTGTCTGGTGTACCGCCGTATAACCAATCGTTATCCGTTAGGTTAGGGAAGCCTTGACCACCACGTGCATCTGAACCATGACATTGTGCACAGTTTTGTGAGAATAAACGTTGACCAATCTCAAGCGCTTTTTCATCTTTAACTAGTGTTTCAATATCTTGTTTTGCGAATGACTCAAAGATTGGGCCAAAACGCTCATCAGCAGCGATAAATTCTTGGTCTAATTGAACGTTCTCACCGTTAGCTAATGCTTGTTCAGTCGCTTCTTTAGACTCAGCTAAAGAAGTAATACCTTGGTTAGAACTTGTCCATTTACCTAAACCTTCCCAGTTACCTAAACCTGGGTAAGCAGCTAGGTAGTATACAGACCAAATGAATGTCGCGAAGAACATATAAGTCCACCATTTTGGTAGTGGGTTGTTTAGTTCTTCAATGCCGTCAAACTCGTGACCACAGCTTTCGCCTTCTTTAACACCTGTGTAGTTTTTTAAGTTCCACAGAAGTAGGCCGAAGATGATAGCAAGACACGCTAGGGTTAATACGATAACCCATATACTCCAAAAGCTAGTCATTTCTCAGACTCCTTTTCCTCGTTAGAGATTGTGTTGTTGTGTTTTTTTTCATCTTCAAATATGGCATTAGCAGCGTTATCAAATCGGCTTTTGCTACGCTTGCTGTATGCCCATACAACAATCACAATAAACAGTACTAAAATTACCAGAGTCAAAATGCCTCTGTATGTTCCGTAATCCATAATAATTACTTCAAGTGTGTGCCAAGCTGTTGTAAGTAAGCGATTAGAGCTTGCATTTCAGTTGCGCCTTCACCATTGTTCATGGCTTCGATTTTCGCAATGTCAGCTTTTAGCTCTTCGTCACTTCCGTAACCTTTACCGTCGTAACGGTCGCTTGCTTTGTCGATTCCGAAGCTATCACGGAATACTTGAAGCTTTTTAAGTGTATGGGTCGTATCGACTCTGTTTTCGTCTAACCAAGGAAACGCTGGCATGTTTGACTCAGGAACCACAGCACGTGGGTCCATTAAGTGAGCATGGTGCCAATCGTCTGAGTAACGCTCACCAACACGAGCTAGGTCAGGACCAGTACGCTTAGAACCCCATTGGAATGGGTGATCCCATACTGATTCACCAGCTACAGAGTAGTGACCGTAACGCTCAACCTCGTCACGGAAAGGACGAATCATTTGTGAGTGACAGTTGTAACAACCTTCACGCACGTAGATATCACGACCTTCCATTTCTAACGCTGTAAGAGGGCGTAAGCCATCAACAGGTTTAGTCGTATCGTCTTGGAACATTAGTGGAGTAATCTCAACTAACGCACCAAAGCTGATTGCAAAGACAGTCAAGATAGCCATTAGGCCAACGTTCTTTTCGACTATTTCGTGTTTGTTTTGTGAATTATTATTGCTCATCGTGCTACTCCATTATGCCAATTGTGCGTCAGCGTCTAATTGAAGCGAATCTTTCTTCGCTGCAATAGTACGATAAACGTTGTAAGCCATAATTAGCATACCTGTTACGATGAATACACCGCCTAGGAAACGCATGATATAGAACGGATACGAAGCTTCTAATGACTGTACAAAGCTGTACATTAACGTACCGTCTGAGTTTACTGCACGCCACATTAGACCTTGCATTACACCTGAGATCCACATTGCTACGATGTATAGAACAACACCAACAGTGTGTAACCAGAAGTGCGTGTTAACTAGTTTAACACTGTACATACGGCCTTGTGAGAATAGTGCAGGGATTAGGTGATAGATAGCACCGATAGAAATCATTGCAACCCAACCTAGTGCACCTGAGTGTACGTGACCTACAGTCCAGTCTGTGTAGTGAGAAAGCGCGTTAACTGACTTAATAGCCATCATTGGGCCTTCGAACGTAGACATACCGTAGAAAGATAGAGAAACAACTAAGAAACGAAGTACTGGGTCAGTACGTAGTTTATGCCATGCACCTGATAACGTCATGATACCGTTGATCATACCACCCCAAGATGGAACGAATAGGATAACTGACATAACCATACCTAAGCTTTGCGTCCAGTCTGGAAGCGCAGTGTAGTGTAGGTGGTGAGGACCTGCCCAGATGTATAAAGAAACAAGAGCCCAGAAGTGAACTACCGATAAACGGTAAGAATAAACAGGGCGACCTGCTTGTTTTGGTACGAAGTAGTACATCATACCTAAGAAACCAGCAGTTAATAAGAAACCAACAGCGTTGTGACCGTACCACCACTGAACCATTGCATCTACAGCACCTGCGTAGATAGAGTATGATTTAGTTAGTGAAACAGGAATTGCCATGCTGTTTACAATGTGTAAAACGGCAACAGTAATGATGAAACCAGCGTAGAACCAGTTCGCAACATAGATGTGCGATACTTTACGCTTGATTAACGTACCAAAGAATACAACTGCGTAAGTTACCCAAACAACGGCGATAAGAATATCGATTGGCCATTCAAGTTCTGCGTATTCTTTTGAGCTTGTGATACCTAAAGGTAAGGTAATCGCTGCTAGTACGATAACAAGTTGCCAACCCCAGAAGGTGAAGGCTGCTAGTTTATCTGAGAAAAGGCGCGTTTGACATGTACGTTGTACGACGTAATAAGACGTCGCAAAAAGTGCACTTGTACCAAATGCGAAAATTACTGCGTTCGTGTGTAACGGACGTAGTCGAGAGTAAGTTAACCATGGTGTATCAAAGTTAAGTGCTGGCCAAGCTAATTGGGCAGCAATCAGAACCCCAACACTCATGCCAACGATGCCCCAAATCACTGTCATAATAGCGAATTGGCGTACAACTTTATAATTGTACTCAGTTTGTGATGCTACTGTTTGGCTCATTTTCTGGCTTCCGCTGCAATAAATGCGTTTTAGAAATGAATTACCCACTTTTATTCAAAGTGGGGCCTACTATTACTTCACAAGCGTGTTACCTAAAGCCAACTTAGCGGTGCTAGCTTCAGAAAACAAACTCGAGAAACCCTTATTTTTGCGATGGAAATGATAAAATTTTTGACCTTAAAAAGATAGGTCAATTGCATAAAATTATGACATCAATCAAATTTTAGCGCTTTGTTGGTTATTTTTTGTCAGAGATTGTATTTTTATTAGCTTATTCCATCTAGCATGGTTGTCTTTTCGCGGGTAGCTCACTAGTATCCGCTTTTATTTTATACAGGCAAATAGAGTGCGAACTAGTTTTTTACCCGTTTTCCTTTTCAGTGTATTTTTAGCTGCATGTGATAGCCAAAGTATAGAAGAGGGCAGCACAAGTACAAGTTGTGAGAACAATAGTCATTGTTATTACCCTAATAATGCAGAAGTTTGGCTGAGCAACCCAGATGTCAGCCCTGAGTTGCCTTTTGCAATCAACCTAAAGCTGCCGAAAGATGCTAAAAACCTCTCTGCTAAACTTGAAGGTGTCACTATGTATATGGGGTTTATTCCTCTACAGTTTAAGCAGAAAGGGCAAGTTTGGGTTGCTGATACTATGGTTGGCGCATGCTCTGAGCCTGTAATGACCTGGAAAATGATGCTCACTTATACTACTGGTGACAATCAACCACAAACTTTGCTTTATTATTTCGATTCACTGCAAACTCGATAACATTTTCCATTATTATTATTGATCACAGTTTTTGATTATTTAAAAGCTGTGATTGTCGTCATCCATACGTCATCTTTTTCTACTTTAATGTTCTTTATTAGTCGTATCTTTATACGGTATTACAAATTGACGGAACAAAAACAAAAATTCTTCCTCTAATACACTGTTTAACGGGCTGACTTTGTCTATTTAGTTAATTTAAGTGAATAACTATGGTTAGCAGTCTTACCAAGCTTTTACGGTTTTTATAACGTTGTGTGATCAACTTGTAAAAATTTCATTTGTAGCACTAATTGGGCTTTAGTTACACTTGATTACAAAGTGCGTGCAATTGATTTCAATCGTGTTTTTTTTGCTACTTAACAATCTTACCTTGCTGATATGAAAGTGTTTTTTTCTGTTAACATTGATACATCGTGAAACCTTATTACCTAAAATGGATACGCTATTTTGGGGTTGTTTTTTCTTTAACCTGCCATTCAGTTTTCGTTCAGTTAACTGAGCCTAAGTTGCCCTCCGCTGACTCGTGATTCTAATAATAACGAGCGCTACCTAACTAAAGGTAAATTTCCAACAAGTAGGGTTTTCACATGAAAAAATCAATTCTTGGTTTAGCTGTTGTTTCAGCAATCCCAATGTTCTCAAGCATGCAAGTTTTAGCTGCTGATGATGCAGTAGAGTCTATTGAAAAAATTCAAGTTACAGGTTCTCGTATTAAGCGTTCAGATATGGAAAACGCAAGCCCTGTAACATTAATTGGTGCAGATGACATCAAAGCAATGGGTGCAACAAGCATCGATAGCGTATTACAAAAAATGACCGCAACTGGCGGCGCGATGACTAACCCTGGTATTAACAATGGTTCAGGCGGTAATGCTCGTATTGACTTACGTGGTCTAGGTGCTAACCGTACTCTTGTTCTAGTTAATGGTCGTCGTATGATTGCATCTGGTACAGGTGCTGCTTCAACTGTTGACTTAAACACTATCCCAGTTTCTATGATCAAATCTGTTGAAGTACTAAAAGATGGCGCATCTGCTGTATACGGTACTGACGCGGTAGCTGGTGTTGTTAACATTATCTTAAAAGACGATTTTGAAGGTCTTGACATGAATGTTAACTCTGCAATTACTGGTGAAGGTGATGCAACAGAGAATTCATTCGACTTCACTGTTGGTTCGTCTTTTGATAAAGGTAACATTGTTATCGGTATGCAATATACCGATCGTGGCAAAGCTAAACAATCAGACCGTGACTTTTCAGACTGTCCAATCGCTGAAGGCGCAAATGGTTTGAACTGTAACGGTGGTTCTGTTTATGCTGAAGGCGGTCACATTTGGCAAGACGGTACAATTGGTGATGTAAATAAAGCGGGTGAGTCTGTTGATGAAGATGGTAACCCAATTACATCAGGTATCGCTTATCAAGATAACGGCTTAAGCGGTAAAGGTGGCTTACACCCATTTACTGATGCAGATCGTTATAACTTTGCACCAGACAGTTACCTTTACACGCCAATGGAGCGCTTAAACTTAACTGGTCTTGCAACTTATGAATTAAGTGACGATACACGTTTATTCACTGAGTTCACTTATACTAAGCGTTGGTCTGAGCAACAAATGGCTGCTCAACCAATTTGGTTTGGTTTTACTTATGATGAATCAATGGGTGATTCACTATTAGGTCAAACATATAACAGTAAAGTTGATCGTAATGGCGATGGTATTGCTGACCGTGATGCAGATGGTAACTACATCACTGAAACAGCTAATTACGCGTATGGCGATGAAATTTTCTACGGTCGTCGTATGTCAGACACTGGTGCTCGTTATTTTGAGCAATCTGTTGATACCGTTCGTGCGGTTATCGGTGCAGATGGTTTTATCGGTGACTACTCATGGGATGTATCTGCAAACTTCGGTCGTAACGACTCAGTTGATAAATTAAGCAACCTTCACAATATTGGTTCATTAACTGATAGCATCATGTATACAAATGATGAAGGTCAAGTAATGGGTACATTCAACCCGTTAGATCAAAGCGCTTGGACTTCTGAAGATTTCCGTAGAAACGTTTACACAGAAGTTAACAATGGCGGTAGCCAATTATTCATATTAGCTGCTTCTGTATCTGGTGAATTATTTGAATTACCAGCAGGTTACGCTGCATTCGCAGCTGGTGTTGAGCGTCGTCAAGAAAAAGCTTGGTATACGCCAGACTCATTAACAGCCCAAGGTCTAGCAAATGACCCAATGGTTGAACCTACATCAGGTGGTTTCGATGTAAACGAAGCATACGTTGAATTTGCATTACCACTTTTAGCTGATGCGCCACTTGCACAAAATGTGGAATTAAGTGCAGCTATTCGTGCGTTTGATTACAGCACATTCGGCTCAGATGAGACTTGGAAACTAGGTTTAACTTGGAAAGTTAACGATGAATTAATGCTACGTAGTGTTGTATCAACAGCATTCCGTGCGCCAACTGTATCAGAGCTTTACTCAGGTAATTCACCTTCATTCGAGCAAGTTGAATTCCCAGGTGCACAAGATCAAGCAGAAGTTACTGTTGGTGGTAACTCAGCATTAACGCCAGAAGAAGCGGATACATTAACTGCTGGTATCGTATATGAGCCTGAGTGGTTCGAAGGTTTTAGCATGACGCTAGACTACTACGATATCGAAATCGAAAATGCAATTGCTACAGTTGATAATCAGTACATTGTTGACCAGTGTTTGAAGACAGATGTAAATAATGGTTCTGCATTATGTAATTCTGCAAATGTTTCAATCGACTCAACTGGTCGTATTATTTTCAATAACCAACTACAAAATATTGGTTCTGAGAAAACATCAGGTATCGATTTAAACCTTTCTTACTCATTTGAAGCAGCTGGCCTTAATTGGAAAGCTGGCCTAGATACAACATACTTAGACGAATATGTTGTTCAAGTTACTGGCGAACCTGTTGATTATGCTGGCGTTATCACATCTGGTTCTGGTGGATATGCTGACTTTAAGTCAAACCTTACTATTAATGTAGCGGGTGACAACTGGGATGCTCAGTATCAAGCACGCTATATTGCAGGTATGGATAGCTTTGCGTGTATTGGTGATGAAAGCTCTTGTTATGCACCAACAACACCAACAGTTGTTTATCATGATATCAGTGGTTCTTACATGATTAACGACACTGTATCATTCTCTGCAGGTGTTAATAACTTGTTTGATAAGCAACCGCCTTATTACACAGGTAACAACGATTCAAACACTGACCCGTACACATACGATGTACTAGGTCGCCGTTTCTTCGCTGGTATGAACGTTAAGTTCTAATCTAGTTCGAAATGATTACTAAGGCCCAGTTTTTACTGGGCCTTTTTTATTGTCTGAAAGCTTATCAACGCGTAAACTATAAAGGTATTTTTAACAAACGAGGTGATATTGCTTAAACAAGACGAAAACTTATCTTTTATTATTGAGCCTGAGCTTAAACCACGCACAGAGCAACGACTCGACCTGTATTTCTCCATTCCGAATGAAATGAGTGTTAACCCACAAACACTGAGCGAAGAATCATTCTTTAATAATAACTTTAAATCGCACCTTGCGTATAACGCTAACAACATTCACTTACCTTTAGTTAGAAGCCGCTTTGTTAGTAAAAACAAAGGTGAACAACAAGATTATCGGCAAAACTTAAACCTATATTGTTATCAAGTTCGACTCGCGCTTAATGCCGATATTAAAGACACCCTAAAGCACCAAGAAGCTGAAGAGTTTTACCCTGCAGCCATTGAGTTGTGCGAGCAAACCAAAGGCTTGTTGAAAAAACTAAGACGCTACACCCCAGATGACGAAAAGCTACTGCCATTTTATAAAAACGCTGATAACTACTTAAGCTGGCATGTAGAGCAGTCATTTTTAAAACTACTGGATGAAGGACCGCGTAGCAGTGATTTTGCAAAAGAGCGCAGTGAGCTATTAGAGTTTTGCAAAAATGAAAACAGTTACCGTGAAGAGCAAGAATATAACTCGCAATCTACACTTGAAGATGCCAACCGTATCACCAACAAAATGCGCCTATTACAACGTTTGATTGAGCATGGAGTGGTGCTTACACGTAGCACGCGTCACTTAAACAGTTATTTAAAACGTATGGTAAAGGGCACGGTGACCGCTGTGATCATGGCCTTTGTGATGTTAGTTGTGTTAAATGCTCGCTCAAACTTTACTGAAGTAACAGCGACGTTGATTTTGATCTTGGGTGTTATTTATGGTCTTCGTGAAATATTTAAAGAAGACATAACACGGGTGATCTGGCGAGCTATCGTACGAGGGCGACCTAAATGGCGCTTTCAATTTAAAAACAGCATAACCAAAGACAAAATTGCCAGCCAATACATTTGGCTTGAATACACCAGTTTTAAACGCCTGCCTAAAGTGGTCAGGAAGATTTTTTCGAAGCGCCGCCATCAAAATAAACAAGCCGCTCAATGGTTGCATTTTTCGAGCGACACACAAGTTTACGCGAAAGAGTTTTTACCTGGCTACGACACCTTGCAACAAACCATGCAATTTAGCTTGGCACCGTTTGCTCGCTATTTAAAGCGGGGTGAAGGTAAGCTCTATCATTTAGATAGCAATAAAATCTCTAAGAAAGCCGTAGAGAGGCGTTATCAGTTAAATGTAGTATTAGTGTTTACACAAAGCGAAGATGAAACTTTGTATCAGCGCTACAAGATTACGTTAAATCGCAGCAAAATTGTCAATATTGAGCGTATTTACTCACAAACAGACATTCTGAAAGATGAAAGATGAAAGATGAAAGGGTGGCCTTGGCCACCCATTTCGGTTTATTTAGCGTCTAAACCTGTTTTGCTGTAAAGCGATACTTTGTCTGATACTAAGGTAATTTCGATGTTTTTATCTTTGTTACCCCAGATACAGTTAGTGTGTAGTGTCTTTTCTTCACACTTATCAGCTGAACCTAAAATAGCTTCAACCTCAGTTTTATCCATACCAATTTCAATTTTTTCGTAGTTCTCTAAATTTACTTTTGAGCAACCAGCTAAAGTAAGTGCCGCAGCCGCTGCTGCAATTGCCATATATTTTTTCATAATTGTATCCATTAATGGTTGTAGCGTCTTATTTGCACGATCATCCCCATACGTGGGTGATCAAAATAATGTATCTCGTTACTAATCACACGTTTAAATTGTGAAAAACGTGCTTTTTCGTAATCACCAGTTTCTAAGCGCTGACTAATATCAAAATCTGCGTTTATAAACAGGTAGTGACGAACATAAATCTTCATTAAACCGTCTAATTCCCACTCTGGCACATTTTGCAGTTGGTCGGGAATATAGCGCTCAGTAGGGCCGACTAAACTAATAAAATCGTTGTTTTCTTCTACAGGACTTGCGTGTTTTGCTAAGTGCTCGCCGGCAAAGAGGCGGATACTCAGTGCTCTTTTTTCACTCATTTCAGGAAAACGCCAGCCCGTGTGTAAAATTGGGGTTAAGCCTTTTCTATCAAGCTGATTTTTTTGCTCAACAAACTGTAATTGTTCTGGCGCCATTAAATAAATGTCGTCAGTGTCTTCACGGGGCTCAACAACGGGTGTCACAGGAAGTTGATTGTAGCTAGCTAAAAAATCAACACTGTCATCACACACGTTTGAGTGAGGGTTGCTATTGACTAAAGAGTCTGTGAACGAATCTGAGCGAAAGCGGCTATCACCTTCAATACAAGCCTGTTTTGCCTGCTCTGTGTATGCAGGAGATAATAAATCCTTGCTACGCTTAGCCTTGATTTCATCGTGTTTTAAGCTGAAATCTTCCTGTAAGTAGGGGGCTGGGCGCTGTTTATAAATAAGAACTTCAATTTCGAACCAACGTGTTGCAAATGACGAGCTTGTAAATAAGCAACAAAGCAGTAGTAAACTATTTCTAAACAACATTAATGGCTAACCTTTTTTTCGAAATCTGCAATCATTGCAGTGACCATTTTTAAGCGTTCGCGAGCGTTGGCTTCGCTAATTGCAAAGCGCAGTTTATTTGCGCCATCCATTTTATACACCTGCGGTGCACTTTGTATCAAACCTATAATGAAGCTAGGGTTAACCTTTGTATGCTGGCTAAACTCAAAATAACCGCCTTTCGGGTTTGCTTCAATCTTCTTAATGCCAATATTACTTGCTTGCAGTTTTAATTGCTGCAAACTGAATAAGTTTTTTGTGGCGTCAGGCAGTAGACCAAAACGGTCAATCAGCTCTACCTGTAACTCGTCCATATCATTGAGGTTAGCACAGCTTGCAATGCGTTTATAGATACCTAAACGTACGTTTACATCATGAATATAATCATCAGGTAATAACGCTGGCAGCTTTAAGTCTACCTCAGTTTGCTGACCTAATAAGTTCTCAAGGGTTGGCTCTTTACCTTCTTTGAGGGAGTTAACCGCTTGCTCAAGCATTTCCATATACAAACTAAAACCAATGGTTTGCATTTGACCTGATTGGTCGTCACCAAGCAGCTCACCGGCACCACGAATTTCTAAGTCATGGGTTGCGAGCGCAAAACCTGCACCCAAGTCTTCCAGTGATTCAATCGCTTCAAGGCGTTTAACCGCATCTTTACTCAGTGATTTAGGGTTACCAGTCAGTAGGTAGGCATAGGCTTGGTGATGGCTTCGGCCTACACGACCACGCAACTGATGCAGTTGTGCCAGACCCAGCTTATCTGCTCTATCCATAATAATGGTGTTGGCAGTCGGTACATCGATACCGGTTTCGATAATAGTGGTACACACAATCACGTTATATTTTTGGTGATAAAAATCACTCATAATTTGCTCAAGCTCGCGCTCTCGCATTTGACCATGTGCCGTTGTTACGCTGGCTTCAGGTACCCACTCACTGATTTCTTCAGCAACTCGGTCTATGGTTTCAACATTATTATGTAAGAAATACACCTGACCACCGCGTTTAATCTCACGCAGAATTGCTTCGCGAATTAGTTCAGCATCTCTTTGTCTAACAAAGGTTTTAACCGCTAAACGTTTTGCAGGCGGTGTGGCAATAATTGACAGGTCACGCATACCGCTCATTGCCATGTTTAATGTACGTGGGATGGGGGTTGCTGTAAGCGTTAAAATATCGACATCGGCACGTAATGCTTTGATTTTTTCTTTTTGACGCACCCCAAAACGGTGCTCTTCGTCAACAATCAATAAGCCCAAATCTTTAAATTGAATATCTTGTTGAATAAGCTTGTGAGTACCAATCACGATATCTAATTTACCCTCAGCCATTTTATCGAGGGTGTCTTTTTGCTCTTTAGTTGAGTTAAAGCGCGATAAAACACCCACCTCAATTGGTAAATCGGCAAAACGGTCTTTAAAGTTTTCATAATGCTGCTGTGCAAGCAGTGTGGTTGGTACAAGTACCGCAACTTGCTTGTTATCATTCACTGCCACAAAGGCTGCGCGCATTGCCACTTCGGTTTTGCCAAAGCCAACGTCACCACATACTAAACGGTCCATCGCTTGCTTGCTTTGCATATCACCGAGCACAGACTCAATGGCGTTGCGTTGATCGTCAGTTTCTTCAAATGGGAAGCTGTCGCTAAATTGACGATAAGCACTGCCATCAAGCTTAAATTTATTGCCAGGCTTTGCTTGGCGTTTAGCGTAAATATCTAAGAGTTCAGCAGCCACATCACGAACTTTTTCAGCGGCACGTTTCTTGGCTTTTTCCCACGCATCAGAGCCCAATTTATGAAGCGGGGCAGAGGCTTCTTCGCCACCAGAATAGCGGCTGAGCATATGTAACGCAGAAACGGGCACGTATAGTTTTGCCTCGTTAGCGTAAATGATCGTAACAAACTCAGTGATCACACCAGCAGCATCAATGGTTTCAAGGCCTTGGTAGCGGCCTACACCGTGATCAAGGTGCACAATCGGTTGACCTTCACGTAGCTCAGCAAGGTTACGAATAAGCGCATCTTGGCTGGCTTCGTATTTATGTTTACGGCGTCGACGCTGCGAGACCTTAATGCCTAATAATTCTTGCTCTGTGATAATGGTTAAACGTGGCTTACCGTCTAGCACCACACTTTGCTCAAGTGGCGAAACAATTAGGCCAACATCACTCGAACTATTGGTAAAATCGCTAAACGATTCAAATTCTTTAAGCTTTAAACCACTTGGTTTTAATAAGGTGAGTAATGATTCACGGCGGCCATCCGATTCAACCGAGAGCAGCACGCGGCCTTTTTGTTTTTTCTCACTGGCAACATAGTCAATTAAACCTTGGTACGGTTCATGTAACTTATGATCAATACGAACATTTGGCAGCTCTTTACTAGCAAGGTTGGTGTGACCCGCTTTGGTGCCTAATTTTGCTTGCGATAAACGAATGCGCGCGTATTTACCAAATTCACCAAATAGCTCATTAACGCTTTGATACAGTTTTACAGGTTCAAGTAAAGGTCTGAGCGGATCAACACGGCGGTTTTCATAGCGTACATTCACATCATGCCAAAACTGATCAGCAGCATGCTCAATATCGCCAAAATGCATAAAGGTTGTATTACTTGGTAAGTAATCGAAGATAGTTGCCAATTCATCAAAAAACAGTGGCATGTAATATTCGATACCCGCAGGCCAGGTTCCTTTAGTCACCTGCATATAAATTGAGTCTTGTTCAGAGCTTGCGCCAAATTGTTCACGATAGTTGATACGAAAACGCTCAATGTCTGAGTCGTTAGTTGGGAATTCGTGGGCTGGCAGTAACTCAATTTTGTCGACTTTTTCATCTGAGCGCTGGCTTTCAACATCAAATAAGCGAATGCTGTCGAGTTCATCATCAAAAAAGTCTAAACGGAATGGGTGTGGGCTACCCATAGGGTATAAGTCAACGATAGAGCCGCGAATCGCGTATTCACCATGCTCCATCACTTGTTGTACATGTAAATAGCCTGCTTGTTCTAAGTTTTCACGCAATGTGTGCGTATCTAAGGTATCGCCCACTTTAAAGTTAAGGGTTGAACCATAAATAAACGAAGCAGGGGCAGTACGCAGCATCAAGGTCGACACTGGCACGATTAATACGCTTTGTTGTTCTTTTTTTAAGGTATTTAACGTGGCTAAGCGCGCTGAAATAATATCTTGATGCGGCGAAAAATGATCATAAGGGAGTGTTTCCCAGTCAGGGAAGACCATGACTGGGTTTTCAGGCAACAGAAATTCGAGTTCAGTTTCAAGGCGAAGGGCGCTTGGTGTATCTGGGGTGACAATCACAACCAGCTCGTTGTGTTGTTTTACACCTTCTGCGATTGCGATGCTAAGCCCGCTACCGGTAAGTTGTCCCCATTGAATTTTATCTTTTTCAGATTTTACCCAAGGCAATGCTGCCCATTGCGCAAACGCCATTTACTACTCCTTTAAACTGTTTTTACTGCTTAGTCTCGATAAATCTTGGTTAAGTCCTGATAGTGATCGATACGACGATCACGAAGGTAAGGCCAAATTCGACGTATGTTTTCACTACGTGCTTGGTCTAATTCAACAACTAATAATTGCTCATCACTGTTGTTCGCTTCAGCTAAGATTTCACCTTGAGGGCCCGCGATAAATGAGTTACCCCAGAACTGAATACCTTCACTTTGAGCGCTTGGATCACTTTCGTGGCCAACACGGTTACAGCTGATCACCGGCACGCCGTTGGCAACTGCATGAGCACGTTGTGAAATAACCCAGGCGTCTTTTTGACGTGTTTGCTCGTCTTTTTCATCACGCGGGTCCCAGCCAATGGCTGTTGGGTAAATTAAAATTTCAGCACCGGCCATTGCCATTAAGCGTGCCGCCTCTGGGAACCATTGATCCCAACAAACTAACACGCCTAATTTGCCAACAGAGGTTTGAATAGGCTCAAAACCTAAATCACCCGGTGTGAAATAAAACTTCTCGTAAAAACCTGGGTCATCAGGAATATGCATTTTTCGGTATTTACCGGCAATGCTGCCGTCAGTTTCAAGTACCACAGCAGTATTGTGATAAAGACCCGTAGCGCGCTTTTCGAATAATGATGACACGATCACCACATTGAGCTCTTTGGCAAGTGCACCTAAGGTGTCTGTACTTGGACCCGGGATTGTTTCTGCTAAATCAAAAACGTCTACATCTTCGGTTTGGCAAAAATACAAGCTACGGTGTAGCTCTTGAAGAACAATAAGCTTAGCGCCTTGGCTTGCTGCATCACGAATACCAGCAATTGATTTTGCCATATTGTCTTGAGCATTATCGGTGTTTGATTGCTGAACAAGAGCAACCTTTAAATGCGTTGGTTTAGTCATTGTTTGTTCCTGCTAAAAAGCCGCGCGGTAATTGCATTGTAATACAGTGTAAGCTGCCAAATTGGTGAATAATTGGCACACAATTAATACCCACCACAGTGTGATTTGGGTATGCTTTGGCAACCTGACCAAGCGCCAGTTGGTCGTTTTCGTCACCATAAATTGGTACTAAAACGGTTTTATTGATAATTAAATAATTAGCGTAGGTGGCAGGTAGTCTGTCACCATCTTCATCGAACACTGCTTTTGGCCAAGGTAAGGCAATCAGCGTGTAGTTTTCACCCTCTGCTGTTTTAAATGATTGCAGTTGTTTTTCCATTGCATCAAGGGCTGCAAAGTGCTCATCACTTTTATCGTCGCACTTAACATAAACAAGGGTGTTGTTCGGGGCAAAACGTACCAGCGTATCAATATGGCTGTCGGTATCATCACCTGCAAGGTAACCGTGATCAACCCAAAGAAACGACGTAGCACCTAGTTGCTCAACAAGCGTTTGTTCTATATCTGCTTTTGTGAGTTCAGGGTTACGATTTGGGTTTAATAAGCACTCGCTGGTTGTGAGTAGCACACCGTGTTCATTGATTTCGACGCCACCGCCTTCAAGAACCAGATCACTTTGCTGATAACCATTTTTAGGGCTCGCGACTTGATTTACAAGTACTTGATTAATTTGATTATCAAGATCACTTGCAAACTTATTGCCCCAACCATTAAAAATAAAATCCATTACTTTCAATTGAGTTGCGTCATCAATATTTGCACAGGTCAATGGGCCATGGTCACGTGCCCAAGTATCGTTACACGGTGTCACCACAAAGTGAATGCGATTAGCATCAACCTCTGCATTTGCAAGTAAAGCTGCAATATGTGCTTTGAGGGTATTATCATGAGCTACAATCACAACATCTTGTTGTTGGCTTATTGCTTGGCAAAGTGCTACATACACAGGCTCAACAGCGGTTAAATTTGCTGCCCAATCAGTGTCTTGATGAGGCCAAGTGAGCATAACGGCATCTTGCTCAGCCCATTCAGGTAAAAGTCTAAATTTCATGAAGGTATTAAACAAACTAAGGTGGGGCTAGTTTAGCATTTTAGCCATAGATGTCAGCTTTTTGTGCGCGATAAAGCGTGATTTTTAACTGTCTTGTTGATTGTTTTCTTGCTGACGTTTTTTAAGTTGGCGTGTTTGTGCGTGCAGGGCTGCTCTTACGACTAAATCTTGGTCAGCATCGCGAATGGCAGTAAACAATAATGTGTATTGGTATTTATCATCATCGCATTTTTCAATGGCCACTAATTCGGTATAGCAATAAATGGCAGATGCTTCGTGCTGCAAGAACAACTTAGTACGAAATGTTTGCCCTAATTCATACACATCAGCTGAGGTAAGTTTTACACCACCACCGCCATAACTATCGCAATAGTTTGCGTTATCGTCAGGCTGCTCTGAGGCTAAGATGTGACTCATGATTAAATCAATTTTACGAGATTGTGCCTGTAAAAAGGCTGCCAGTTCTTGCGCAACATCACCCAGATTACGCAGTGGTCGTAAGCTTGTTTGTTCAAGTTCGTTTACTTCGTTGGCAAGTTTAAATAGGGCAGGGATATCCGCTTCGAGCTCAGCATTGGTTTTTGGCACAGCACTTGGTTCAACCGCATATAAATTGACACGGTTGCTCTCGTTGATTTGAAAATATTGTTCAAATTCGGCTAATTTTTGATTATTCATGCTGTACTCCACACATCTTTCCTTAATACTAGCGTTCGAAGCAGTAAATTGCTAGTAATCAAATAATCAAAAAAAGGGCAAACTCATTGTTTGCCCTTCATTTTTTACAGGTTACCCTCTTGGGTTTTGACATGTTCTTGTTGATGATGTTCTGCTATCTCATCAGCAAGCTCTTGTCTTGAACGTTTTTCAGTTAACTTACGTGCCGTTAACCAATAAAAGAACAGCGGCACAAAGAATACGGCAAGGAATGTCGCTGCCATCATACCGCCCATCACACCGGTACCAACACTGTGACGAGCACCGGCACCTGCGCCAGAGCTCAGTACTAAAGGCACAACGCCCAAAATGAAAGCAAGCGAAGTCATAATGATAGGTCGAAAACGTAAACGCGCAGCCTCAAGAGCAGCCGTACTTGCGCTCCAGCCTTGTTGATGTTTCATCAAGGCGTATTCAACAATAAGAATTGCGTTTTTACTAGCAAGACCAAGTAGTGTTACCAGACCAATTTGGAAGTATACATCGTTTGTCATGCCAACAACCCAAACCGCTATAAGCGCACCAAAGGTACCAAATGGCAAGGCAAGCATCACAGACAGTGGTAACGACCAACGCTCATACAGCGCTGCTAGAATCAAAAATACCATGATCACAGCAAGACCTAAGGCAATTCCTGTGGTGCCTGAACTGCGTTTTTCTTGGAATGCAGAGCCTGTCCATTCGTAGGTCATATTAGGTGGTAATACTGCTTGTGCAATACGCTCAACCTCAGCAATAGCTTGACCCGAACTGTAACCTGGAGCTGCATTACCCATCAGTTTAACAGCAGGTAAGTTGTTATAACGATTTAGGTTTTCAGGGCCTCGGCTATACTCGATAGTGGTAAAGGCTGAAAGCGGCACCATAGTACCTTGGTTGTTTTTAACATAGATACGACCAATGTCATCAGGCTTCATTCTAAATTCAGCATCTGCAGACATTAGTACTTGCCATGCGCGACCAAATTTATTGAAGTCGTTAACGTAATAAGTCCCTAAGTTACCTGCAAGGGCAGTGAAAGCATCATCAATTTCGACACCCATGGCGCGGGCTTGTTCACGGTCAACATCAACACGTAGCTGTGGTGCATCAGGGCGCCAAAGTGTTTGTAGGCCACTGATGATAGGGCTCTTTTGTGCTTCAGCTGTCATTAACTGCATTGCATGTTGAAGTTTGTCTGGGTCGCTATCACCTTTGTTTTGAATATAAAACTCAAAGCCACCTGTGTTACCTAAACCAAAAATAGCCGGAGGGTTAAAGGCAAGCACGAGCGCCTCTTTAATACCTGCTGTTTTCATGAAGAGCTCTTGCACCAGTGCCTTGGTATCAACTTCACGCTCATCCCAATGCTTTTGTGTCACGAATAATGTTGCAGCACTGTTTTTGTAACCACCGCCAATAAAGTCAAAACCGGTAAAAGCCACCACGTTTTCGTTCGCTGGGTTTGATTGCACGGCCTCAACAACCTGTTGTGTTACCTGCTCTGTGCGCTCAAGTGATGAACCGTCAGGTAAGAAAATTGCAGATATGTAATAACCTTGGTCTTCATCTGGCACAAGTGAACCAGGGGTGTTTTGCCAAAGGCCAATCGTTGCTGCAACCATACCTGTCATTAAGATCAGCCCTAACAGACCACGGCGCACCATAAAGCCAACAGCACCTACGTAACGGCCGGTGATCTTGGTAAACATGTCGTTAAACCATAGGAAGAAGCGGGCAGTTTGCTTGTGTTCTTGTTTTAAAATAAGTACACAAAGCGCTGGTGTCATCGTTAAAGCAACGACACCTGATAAACTAACAGCAATCGAAATAGTAATAGCGAACTGGCGGAATAGCTCACCGGTTAAGCCACCTAAAAACGCAATTGGCACAAACACTGAACAAAGTACTAAAACAATTGCCACCACAGGGCCACTTACTTCGCCCATCGCTTTAACGGCGGCGTCTCTGGCACCTAGGCCTTTTTCGTGCATGATACGCTCAACGTTTTCAAGTACCACGATGGCATCATCAACAACAATACCAATCGACAGCACCATACCGAATAAGGTGAGTGAGTTAATTGAGTAACCCAGCATATACATGCCGGCAAATGTGCCCAGTAGTGATACTGGCACTGCAAGGGTCGGTATTAGGGTCGCGCGCCAGTTTTGTAAGAATAAATACACCACTAAGAATACCAATACCATGGCTTCAAGTAGTGTTTTTACAACTTCACGAATCGATACTTCAACAAAGCGGGTTGTGTCGTATGACGTTAAATGAGCAAGACCGGTAGGGAACTGGCTTTTCATTTCTTCAATAACACTGTTTACTTCTTCAGCTACATCAAGAGCGTTAGCACCAGGTTGCAAGAAGATACCTAACAGTACCGCTTCTTTACCGTTAATTGTTCCTTTGAAGTTATAGTCTTTTGAGCCAAGCTCAACGCGGGCTACGTCTTTTAAGCGTAAGCTACTACCGTCTGTGTTTGAACGAATAATGATATTTTCAAACTGCTCAGGCTCAGACAAACGCCCTTGTGCAGTTACACTGTAAACCAGCTCTTGAGGAGATTGCGTAGTAGGTGTGGCACCAATTTTACCTGCCGCGTATTGCGAATTTTGTACGCGAATTGCCCCTGCAATTTCTTCAACAGTGACACCTAATTGGCTCATTACATCAGGGCGCAACCAAATACGCATTGCGTAATCTTTGGCACCAAAAATTTGTACACTGGTGGTGCCAGGAATACGTTTAACACGGTCAAGTACGTTCATAGTGACATAGTTTGATGTCCATAAACTCGAACGTGTTCCATCTGGTGAGTAAAAGGCATGAACTTGTAAAAAGCTAGAAGAACCTTTTTGAACCACCACACCTTGGCGACGCGTTTCTTCAGGTAAACGGGCTTCAACCTGTTTAACACGGTTGTTTACGTTAACGGCTGCTTGGTCAACATCAGTACCAATTTCAAAAGTAACTTCGATGGTGGTTGAACCTGCACTGGTTGACGTTGAAGACATATACATCATGCCTTCAACACCGGTAATGGCATTTTCAATCGGTGTCGCAACCGTTTGCTCAAGCACATCGGCAGATGCACCCGGGTAGGCTGCGGTTACTTGTACAACCGGTGGTGCTATTTCAGGATATTGCGCTACAGGTAAGCTGCGCATCGCAGCAAGGCCCGCAAGCAAAATAACAATAGATATAACAAACGCAAAAATGGGTCTGTCTATAAAGTAACGAGAAAACATAAGACTCCCTGTGCTTATTCTGCGTGGCTAGGGTTAGCGGCAGGTTGGCCAACATTGACTGGCATACCCGGGAAGAAAATACGTGCCATGCCATCAACAATAACTTGGTCGCCTTCTTTTAAACCACTACGAATTAACCAAAAATTTTGGTATTGCTCGTTTTCTGGTTTTTTGATCCATTCACCTACAGTAACAGGGGCAGGTAAAGCGACATCCATACCTTGCTCGTTTTTACTTACTACATAAACAAACTTACCGGTGCCGTTATCAAGTACTGCACGTTGCGGAACAATGAAAGCGTTTTTGCGTACTGCACCACTTAACTCAACGCGAACGAACTGGCCCGGGCGAAGTTGAAAATCAGGGTTAGGAATAATTGCCTGAAACTCACTGGTACCTGTGTTTGGATTAATACGCACATCAGAGAAGTTAACTTCACCGGTTTGTCCGTATAACGAACCATCTTGCAGTTTAATTTGTGTTTTCCAGTGGCCTTGCTCAGGTAATGTTAGTGAGCCATTTTTAACATCTTGACGCATTTGCAGTTGTTCACGCTCAGATAAGCCAAAACGAATACGAATAGGGTCAAACTGAGTCATTTGAGTCAGTAATAAATCTGGACCAGAAACATAGGTTCCTTCAGAAACAAACTCACGTCCCATTACTCCTGCGACAGGGGCTTTAACTTGCGCATATTCAAGGTTAAGTTGCGCTTCTTTTAAGGCAACTTTTGCTGCGGCTAAATCAGTTTTTGCAATATCATTGGCTGAGCTTGCGTTATCGTAATCACGTTGTGAAACAGACTTTTCGGCACGTAGTTTAGCTAATCGTTTAACGTCACGGTCAGCTTGAACAAGCGCTGCTTTTGCACCATCAAGTGCAGCTTGTGCTCGGTCAACCGCAAGTTGATAAGGTTCTAGGTCAATTGTAAACAGTGATTGGCCTTGTTCTACACGCTGACCTTCTTCAAAGTTGCGTGATTCAAGAATACCGGTGACACGGGCACGAACTTCAACCTCTTTTGAACCAGACAGCGTCGCTGGTAGCTCAATAGTAAAAGGGGCATCGTGAGTTTCCATTGTCATAGTCGCGACAGCAGCGGGGTGCATTTGACCCTGTTGTTGCTGTGGCGCTTCAGAACAACCTTGCAGTAGCAAAGGAGCAGAAACTAATAACAACGCAGATAATGATAATTTGGCAGGTGCGAAAGGCAGACGCATGTTTACTCCACAGTCCAATTGTTAAGTAGGTATGCATAAAAAATAGTCTATTAGCATGAAAGACGTCACTATGCATATTCATTTAGCGTTTAGTTTATACCCAAAAAAGATAAAGGTACACCCTGTAGTTTACTTTTTATTGAGCACAAAAAAACGCAAAGCATGTTTACTTAATTTGTGCGCAGCGCCGAGTTATATTGAAAAATATGGGCAACCAAAATCGGTGGCTGATCTAAAAGATCATTACTGGGTGTGTTTGCCATGGTAGCGACAGCTTAAATTTAACGAAGGCGGACAAGTCATTAATTATAATGCGAGAACGCGTTTTACTGTATCTAACTCAGATAACATGACACAGGCGGCGATTGCAGGCCATGGCATAGCGATTAAATCTTATATTGCAATTAAAGATGATTTAGCCGAAGGGCGGTTAATCGAAATACTCCCTAATAGCCTTGTTGATGCTGACGCGCCAGTATGGTTTTTAAAATCACAAAACAGCCTAGTGACGCGCAAAACAGAGGTTTTTTATGAGTTTATGAAATCTTTGTTTACCTAAGGTACAAAAACTTAACAAATGGCTTGTAATTAAACTGAAATCTCGTACCCTAAAGCAATAAAAATATAATAAAGGTGAGTTAAGGATGACAGATCAAACTGGGGTTATCACCGCTTTTACCGAGATATCGAGCAAGCTTAGGCGCTTTGTATCACGTATCGTCAGCCCTGATGATGTAGAAGATATTGTGCAAGAGACGTTTATAAAAAGTTATGAAGCTGATCTTAAGCAAAATATCGAATATACTCACAGTTATATGCTGAAAACGGCTAAGCATTTGGCGTTAAATCATATCGCTAAATGGGACAATAAATACAAAGAATCGTTAGATGAACAACAGCAGGTTGAGCATCACATGCGTTCAATGGCACTTGAAGATGAAGTGACTTCTAAAGAACGTTTTTTGTTTTTTTGCCGTGTGACTAACGAATTAAGCCCTCAGGTTAAAAAATGTTTTATCTTAAAAAAAGTCTATGGCTTAAGCCAAAAGGAAATTGCAGCTAAAATGAGTCTTAGCGAAAGTACTGTTGAAAAACATATAGCCAAAGGCTTATTACATGTTCACCGAGCAATGAAATCACACGACGTACAACCACAGGCATTTACCCCAACCACAGAGTTCACTGCAAAAGAGGTGAACAAATGAGTAATGTCCATCCATTTTCATCAAAAGACATGATTCAAGAGCAAGCGAGTCAATGGATCAGTGCAATTGATCGTGGCCTATCTAAAGATGAAGTAAGCCAATTACATTTGTGGGCTCACCAAAGTGCGGCTCATCAAGAGGCATTATTTGAACTTGCGACCTTATGGGATGAAATGAGTGTACTTAACGAGTTAAGTAGTTTGTTTCCATATAAAGCACCGCAAAAGCAACCTGCAGTGTTTGGTATGGCAACCGCTGCCAGCTTTTTAGTGGCAATGCTTCTTGGTTCTATCATGCTTATCTATTCAAGCTATTGGCAAAGTGAAGAAAACGATTACGCCAAATTCAGCAAAATTTACCGCACCAAAGTGGGTGAGCAAGCTGAATTTGTGTTACCAGACAGCACTATTGTTCAGCTTAATACCAATACTAAACTCGAAGTTGCCTACTCAGGCGATCGCCGTCAGTTGATTTTGAGCCGCGGTGAAGGGCGCTTCAATGTTGCCAAAGATCCAAGCCGTCCGTTTACGGTTATTGCTGGTGATAAATCATTTACTGCACTTGGTACGGTGTTTAATGTTCAAAGAAATACTGCTTCAGACCTAGAGCTAGTGGTGACTGAGGGCAAGGTGATGATTGCTGATCCGAATACGCAGGTTGATGCTAGCGACTTTAATCGTTTAAAAGATGCCTCAGATAACAGTGCAGATATTAAAGCGCTTCGCGCTAATGTTGTTGTATCTGGTGAGAAAGCACTGATAAAACAAAGTAAAACAGAGCCAATTAAACAGTTATCGGTTGATGACGTACAACGTGATTTGGCATGGCAACAAGAAATGCTGATTTTTAATGGCGAGTCTCTAGGCGAAGCTCTACAAGAGGTGAGTCGTTATACTGCCACACGTTTTGAATTAAATGACCCAGAACTTGCCTCATTAAAAGTAGCTGGTGTGTTTAAAACTGGCGACATTAAAGGTTTGCTTGATTCTTTACAGGCCAACTTAGGTGTAGAACATCAACGTTTAGGTGAACATCGTGTAAGCTTAACTATCGCTGCAAAAGGTTAGTTCTGTCTATGAGAATACGCCAATGTAATGATGTTAATTGTGCGCCACCTTCTCGTCACAAAAAATTAATTAAAAAAAAGTTAAATTTACATAGCGGATTTTTCTTCCTCACTTGTTTGTTTAAATTGCGCAGTAAGCAATTGCCGTTGTTACCTGCCTCTTTTGTTATTTATGGCCTCACAGCAGGCCAAGTAGCAATAGCGGCTGAAAAACAAATGCTGCAGTTTGACATCAAAGCGCAACGAGCTGATTTGGCGTTAATCGAATTTGCAAAGCAAACCGAACAAACAGTCATTTTTTCTTTCGAATTAGCAAAGCAATATCAAGCGCAATCTGTGTTTGGCTTTTACACCAAACTTGATGCACTGAATGCGATGCTAGAAGGCACTGAGCTCGATGCGGTTGTTGATCAACAAGGCTTGCTGAGTATAAAACTCAAACAAGTAGATAGGATAGATAATAACATGATCAAAGTATCAGGGGTCAGCGCTGCAGTCGTGCCATTACTGCTTGCCGCCAATACGCAAGCGTTAGCAGAAGATCAATCAGCAGAACAAAACATCGAAAAAATTGCCGTTGTCGGTAGCCGTGTAGCAGGACGCTCGGTTGAAGATTTACCGGTTCCGGTTGATATTTTAAGTGCCGAAGCACTCGAGAATACAGGTCAAACAGAAGTAGGCCGTATGCTTCAGGCCATTGCACCGTCTTTTAACTTTTCAAGCTCGTCTATCAGTGATGGTACTGATGCACTTCGTCCTGCAACATTACGTGGCTTAGGGCCAGATCAAACCTTAGTTCTTATCAATGGTAAACGCCGTCACCAAGCGAGCCTTATTCACATTAATACGTCAGTAGGTCGTGGTACGGCGGGTACCGACATGAATGCTATTCCTGCTGCTGCAATCAAACGTATTGAAGTATTACGTGATGGTGCTGCTGCGCAATATGGTTCAGATGCCATTGCAGGTGTTATTAATATCGTATTAAAAGACGCTGAAGAGGGCGGTAAAGCAGCTATTAATTACGGTGAGTATTCAGAAGGCGATGGTGAAACTGTAACTGTTGATTTCAACAAAGGTTTTGCTTTAGGTGACGAAGGTTATTTAAATACCACAATCAACTACCGTGACCGTGCGCCGACAAACCGTGCAGGCCTTCATGGCTCATGTCAATTTTACGGCTGTACTGAACTTGATGACGGTACGCTATTAGCTGGCGACCCTCGTGAGTTAACAGCACCTCGTGATACTTTTAGAATAGGTGATGCAGATTCACAGCAATTTGCTCTAACCGTTAATACAGGCTATGAGCTTGCTGGTGGTGAGCTATATGGCTTCATCACTTATTCAAATCGTGAAAACGAATCAGCTGCGTTTTTCCGTCATAACGCAAATGCTAATGGTAACCCTGTATTACAAGATGGTGATGCAACCATTCCTATGGGTTTCTTACCGAAAATTAATACTGTCATTGATGACGTGTCTTATAACTTTGGTTATAAAAAATCGTTCGATAATGACTCAAGCATTGATTTATCGTACACCTACGGTGAAAACAGCATTGATTACACAACTAGTGACACTATCAATGGCTCTTACGCTAACTACCTTCGCTATGACCAAGGTTTAACGGCTGATGAAATTCGTGCCACTATTCCGCGTTCAGCGTATGCATATGGTCTTGAATTATCACTGCAAACTCTAAACCTTGATTACACTAAAGATTACGACAACTTCTCATTAGCACTAGGTGCTGAGCTTCGTACCGATGAGTTCCGTATTCTTGAAGGTAGCGAATACGCATACCGTGATTACGACACTGTTGATGGTATGAGCATCTATTCTGGCTTAAATGGCGGGGTAGGTAGTGTTGACGCTGCAAGCGGTACGCAAGGTTTTGGTGGTTCAGATCCGGCATCATCAGTTGATGAGTCGCGCGATGTGATCTCATTCTATATGGATGCAGAAACCTATGTTATCGATGATGTAATTATTTCAGGTGCGGTACGTTACGATAACTACAAAGGCTTTGGTGATACAGTTAACTTTAAGTTAGCGGGTAACTGGTCTGTAACTGAAGATGTGTCTTTACGTGGTGCATTAAGCACAGGTTTTAGAGCACCTTCTATGCAACAACTTTACTTTAATAACGTAAGTACACAGTTTGTTGTAGGCGATGACGGCAGCTTAGTGGCTGAGCAAGTAGGTACGTTTAGAAACGACAGTACCTTAGCGCAATCAATTGGTATTCCTAAGTTAAAAGAAGAGAAATCACAAAACCGTAGCTTAGGTATTGTGTATAACGTAACCGACAATATCAATTTAACCGTTGATTACTACTCGATTGATATCGACGACCGTATCGTTATTTCTAACCGTTTAGGTAAAGGTTTATCAGATACGCTAGATGCTGCACTTGAAAGCTCAGGCGCAGGTGCGGGTCAGTTCTTCTTAAATGGTGCAGACACAGAAACAGAAGGTGTTGATTTAGTTGCCACATGGAACACAGAAGGTCTTGGCGGTACGCTAGATTTCACCTTTGCTGCTAACTTCACTAAAACAGATGTAGTTGATTTATTCACGCCATCAGGCAGTGGTCTTGAGACTATTCCAGTAGAAGATGTGTTTTCTGCCCAAGAAACATCAATTATCGAAGAATGGCAACCAGAAGACCGCATTAACTTAAGCGCGCTTTACCGTTTAGAAGATTGGACAGTAAACCTATCTCTAAACCGTTACGGCGAATACACAGTTGAAGATGGTGGCCGTCAAACATACGGTGCTGAAATCTTAACTGATGTTAAAGTTAACTACTTCTTTAACGAAAACCTGTCATTTAACATTGGTGCAAATAACTTATTTGATGTTTACCCAGATAAGAACACCATTGGTAATTCACGCTCGGGTACGATTGTTGATGCTAGCGGCAACACAATTGTTTCAAGCCCTGGTGTATTCACTTACTCACGTCGTTCAGCACCATTTGGTTTTAACGGTGCGTACTACTACGTAGGTGCAGAGTACAAGTTCTAAACTCCCTTTAGATTCCTTTATTATTTAACTTGCAAAGGGCCGTTAGGCCCTTTTTTAGTTATAAAGACGTGCTTATAGAAATTGGCACATCTTCATATTGTTTTATTTTATCAAGCAAGGTGACCAAGGTTTTGTGGCTGCTTTGCTCACTTGCTGTTACTTGCACATTGGTCATTTCAAACTGTGCGGCAAATAACGCAAGATTAGCGATTATCTGCTCTGGTGTGATAAGCCTATTTGCAAAATAAATACTGTCGTTTTCAGTGATAGTAAATTGTGCTTGATTTTTAGGGTTTTCAAGACTTGGTTTTGCTAAAGGGCGATTTACTTCAATAGCGCGCTCTTTAACAAATGAGGTTGTGACGATAAAAAATATCAGCAAGATAAACACAATATCGAGCATCGGGGTCATATCTACATCAGCGTTTGCAGTGGATTTTTTATGTTGTTTCACCATAATTAGGTCCTTGTTGTTTTTGACCAAGCCACAAAATTTACAATTAAGTGGACTAGCCATAGTCGTGATTAATACCACGGATTATTTTTAAAATGCTGGGCGCCACAGCAGTTTTTCGGATCCTAAATTTAAAGTTAGCAGCTTTTAAAAATACTGTAGTTAAATAAATATTCTAAGTTTATTAAATGTTTGTAGCGTTTTTGTTGGTAAAAATATTTATTAACTTTGATGAAATCATTTTGAAGTTTATCTGGTCATTTTTGTCGGAATTAAGTTTAAAGGATGAATAAATGCTAAAAATTAAGTCTTTAGTTTGTGCTATGTGCCTTGTTTTACCAACAGTAAGTTTTGCTGAGCAACCAGTAAACGGGCAAGATTTTATCAATTTATTTGAAAAGCTTTCAGGTAAGCAGCCCGGTATCAGAAAAGGTCATGCCAAAGGGGTGTGTGCTGTTGGCACATTTACACCTAATCAAGCTGCAAAGCAGTATTCAATTAGCCCTTTATTTAATGCGCCATCAAAAGCAAATATTCGTTTTTCTATGGGCGGGGGTAACCCTCACGCTGATGAAACATCTCGTGCCCCACGAGGAATGGGGGTGCAGTTTGTGCTAGAAAATGGTGATGTACATAATATTGCAGGGCTAACTACGCCGGTATTTGCAGGTAACAGCCCAGAAGCGTTTTTTGGTTTGCTAAGTACCTTAGTACCTGACGAAAAAACTGGGCAAATCGATTTTGCAAAAGTAAAAGCATACAGAGAGCAAAACCCGAGTACCTTAGGACAATTTAATTGGCTGCAAAGCCACAACCCGCCAGCATCGTATGTGTCTTCACGTTATTTTGGTGTGCATACCTTCTACATGGTTGATGAAAAGGGCGCTAAGCATGCCTTTAGATGGACTATGGTGCCAGAAGAGCCAGAACAGGTGCTAACAGAAGAGCAAATGAAAACCTTCCCTAAATCATTTCTGGCTAAGCGACTTGAAGAAGATTTAGCAAAAGGGAAGGTGCATTATCGTTTTCAAGCAGAATTAGCCGATCCCGGTGATGTGTTAACTGACCCTTCAGTACGATGGCCTGCTGATCGCAAAACAATTAATTTAGGAAAGCTCACCATAGAATCGACAGGTGAGTCAGGTTGCGATCTCACTAATTATGATCCTAATCTATTGTCTAAAGGCTTTATGCCAAGTGATGACAAAGTACTTAAATTACGCTCAACAGCCTATGCAATTTCATTTGCAAAGCGTTTAACGGGTAAATAAGTCTTAAGTGTATCCGTCAGGTTTGATTAAAAGGAATTAATAAACCTGACAGGTGTTTATGAGCGAGTAGCAGACTGCAAGATAAACTCGTTTTTGGACAAAAACACGTCAGAGTATTTAATCAGAGACATAATGACTCCCACACGGTGCTAGCCTCCGCTTTTCGTGGGTTAGCTTAATGACAAAGCCAGAGCCATAATTAGTTTGTCAAATAACTAAACAGCAGAGGCTAGCATGAACAAACATAGCATACTTTTTATCGGACTTGATACACATAAAGAATTCAATGAAGTCGCCTATATTGAAGACCATCGAGGCGCACAACCTGTGCACTTTGGTAGAGCGCCATCATCTAAAATAGCCGTTAAAAAACTAGTTCGTCACTTTGAATCTAAATACCCTGATGCAACGCTTCACTTTGTCTATGAGGCTGGCCCCTGCGGTTACTGGATTTATCGGTTAATCACTAGCCTTGGTCATTGCTGCTATGTGGTTGCCCCTTCTCTCATTCCTAAAAAACCAGGTGAACGTGTTAAAACCGATAAACGTGATGCCATGAAGCTCGCAAAGCTACTTAAAACAGAAGACCTTACACCTATTTATGTGCCAGAGCCGGAAGATGAAGCTGTTCGCGATTTATCTCGCGCCCGTGAAGTTGCCATGAAAGATTTAAAAGACGCCAAATATCAACTTAAAGCGCTATTACTGCATAATAATATAAATTATGCTGGCACTGCTAACTGGTCGCTCAAACACCTTCGTTGGCTTACAGAGCTTGTATTATCTCACCCAGCACAGCAACTTGTTTTACAAGAATTTATACAAACAATATCTGAAAGAATGGCACGTTTAGAGCGTCTTGATAATGAATTAACACACCATGTTCATCAATGGCGTTATTACCCTGTCGTAAAAGCAATACAAGCGATGCGCGGCGTTCGTCTATTAGTTGCAGCAGGTGTTATTGCTGAGCTAGGCGATTTATCGCGCTTCGACCACCCTCGTAAACTAATGAGTTACCTTGGTCTTGTACCTAGTGAACACTCAAGCGGCGGAAAACGTCATATCGGTGCGATAACAAAATGTGGCAATGGTAGGGCTAGACGCCTCCTTATTGAAGGTGCGCACACATACAGGTATGCCGCTAATATCTCCACAGATATGCAAAAACGACAAGAAGGGTTGCCAAAGCAGATTATTGATATCGCATGGAAAGCACAACTTAGGCTCTGCAAGCGCTACAAAAAGTTAATCAGTAAGGGAAAGCATTATAACCTTGTAGTCACAGCAATTGCGCGAGAAATGATCGCGTATATCTGGGCTATAGCAAAAGAAGTGGTACTGACACCTGTTGATCCAAAACTAAGATTAGCAAGAGTACCTGCATGATGAACGAATTAGAGTTAATGCATTGGGTCAAGCATCGGGTGTGGCACAACCACCGAGGGCGTTAGGATGGCAATGCAGCTAACGCAGCATTGAACCACGAACATAGACTGAAGACAGGTGCCACGACGAACTAAGTAAGGTCTGCTCTGTTACTAGAAATAGTAATAACCAACGAATATCAGCATGAAAACCGACGACATTACTTGCTTCATCCTATGTATTAACTCGCTCTAATTCGAGCTGAAGAAATTATGGCTTAAAAAGTTAGGCAAGGATCAGTGCGTTTAACTTGACTGTGGGAGTCATACCAACGCCCCAATCACAGGCGATTGAACGCTGGCTATACTAGTGAGGAACGAACGCAGTCAGCGAGAAAGCGTCTTAGTGCATTGGTTTGTTAGCAACCTTTGTGGCAACACTTTTTTTATATTTGACGATAAAAAAGCCACCAATCACCATTACACAGCAAGAAGCTACTGCCACCATCAAGCTAAACATAATACCAAACTCAACAAACGGTAAGCGAACGATGACTTCGGATGCGAAAGCTGCCCACAAACCAACATACGACCAAGCCATCGCCTGAAAATGCCAGTATAGCCAGTTTTTGCGATGTTTAAAAAAAACAGGCCACGCCATGCCAAATAATATAGTGAAAAGTGAGAATGTTGCTAGAAAGTGAAAAGGGCCAAATACAAAGAGAGTCCGAGTAAACAAGCCTGTTACGTTCATGACCAACATAGTAGCGAAGTAGAAATAGCCTACCTTTTTGTGCAGAGAATTACCTTTGATTGTTAAAATGACATATGCACCACTTATCATTGCCAATAATGCAAACAAAGTATGAACTGCACCTATTGTTGTTTGAAAAAAAATCACGCTCTTACTCTAGGTTGCTAACATGTTTATAGCGAGCTAATCGCGCGTTTTTCTACCACAGCGTAGCTCGTTTTTCTTATTAGATTATTTCTAACAAACTTGTTAACTAATTACCAGTGTTATTAAAATTTAGGAGTTCTCGCTTTTACCTCAGGATAAAAACGAGCGATTGGGTCGTTCTCTTGACTATACGAGAGACTTAGCTAAAGCTGTATATATATATACAGCTTCATTGCAAAGGAATGAAAATGAAAACTCGCTCTCCTTATTTAAACTACATTGCAGACTATATGCTCACTCGTCAGTATTCATTAAGAACAATTAATGCTTATTTAGGTTGGATCGCTAAATTTATTCACTTTCACAACAAACGTCACCCAAGCTCAATGGGAGATGCAGAAGTCAAAGCGTTTTTAGACCATATTGTATTAAAACGTAATATGTCACCTAGAACACAAAGTGCAGCTTTAAATGCGCTCGCTTTTTTATATAAACATATTGTCAAAAATGAGCTTTCTTTAAACTTGAATTTTGCACGAAGTAATCGACAACCCAAGCTGCCTGTAGTGATGACGCCTGATGAAGTAAAGCAATTGATGAGTCATCTTTCCAAGCGATATTACTTAATCACGGTGTTAATGTATGGAAGTGGTTTGCGTGTGATGGAAGCGGTGCAATTGCGAGTAAAGGACATTGATTTTGATTACAAATGCATTCAAATTTGGAACGGAAAAGGCAACAAGCATCGTATAGTTACTCTTGCAACGGAGTTGATCCCATTACTTAGAAATCAAATTTTGCAAGTTGAAGAATATTTAAGATTAGATTTACAAAACGAGCGATACGCAGGTGTGTGGATGCCTAACGCTTTAACTCGTAAATATCCCTCAGCTAATAAATCACTAGCGTGGCAATACTTATTTCCTTCCTACAAATTAAGTGATGACCCAGAAACTGGCGAGATACGTCGCCACCATTTCCACCCTACATGTGTTAGAAAAGCGATTAAAAAAGCATTAAAGCAAACCAATATTATAAAGGTTAGTACGCCTCATACCTTGCGCCATTCATTTGCAACGCACCTATTGCAAAGTGGCGCCGATATTCTCACCGTTCAAGCACAATTGGGCCATTCTGATGTCAAAACCACACAGATTTACACCCATGTTTTACAACAAGGAGCAAACGGTGTTGTAAGCCCATTAAGCAAAATTTTCTAGCTATTATTAAAGTATGCGTTAACTTATCATTCAATGTATAGGGCTTGGACCGTTTCTTGATTGCTCAAAGCAGCAGTTAGAGCATTTAACCTAACTTATTTTGGGGCAGTAACGAGTTATGCCTGATGTTAGCTATTGGACTTTAGCCGAACTTTGGTATGGATGGTGGATTAGCTCTTAGTTGCCTTTCATTTGAAGCTATAACCAAGAAGTTAAATATTGATAAATAATAACAGTATATCTAACAGATAAAAGCCCAGCTTAACTGGGCTTTGCACTCTCACAATTTAATGCTTTTTCATTTTACTCATTTCAGCATGACAACTTTGAATTGTCAGCAGGGTTTTTGATAACGCGGCTTCACAATCATGGGGTTGTGGTTTTTTAAGCGCGTGTTTGATTTCGGCTAGTGTTTTATCTTCAACTTCTTCAAGTTCACTAACATAGGTGGCGTTTTTGTCGGCACCGAGTTTGGTGATTACTGATGTATAAGCTTTACGCGCTTCTACAGCAAAGTCAGAGCCATTTTCGCGTTCGCCATTTTCGTTAATAGCATAAGGTTGTAAGCGCTCAACACTTACTTTACGCGCATCTATCATGCGTTGAAATAAGGCAATTATGCTTGGGTCGGTTACTTTTTCCTGAGCTTTTTCATAAAAATCGATACCGCTATTCATAACTTGGATGATATCTGCAATATGATGAACGTCTTGTCCTTGATGAGTATTCATAATGACCTCTTTTTGAATATTAAAAACAATGCAATTAGATACTTGCAAAGCATATTCCAGTTCATTACTTAAATATAAAGTTATTGTATTTCAGGTGGTTATTGGTTTTTCGCGGGAGGAGGATTACTGATAAGCTAAGCTAACACTTTGCTTATCAGCAATAATTACAATTTGGTTGGTAAAATCTTACTTAAGCTCGTCGGCTACTTCTGCAACCTTTTGGCGTAACCAAATATGGCTTGCATCACGGTGTAATAGCGGGCTCCAAATCATATCTAGCTCAAACGGCGGAATAGGGAATGGCGGCTCAAGAATTTTAAGGCCCGGATCGTCTAAATAGATATTCGCCGCTTTTGAAGGCAACGTTGCCACTAAGTTTTGTTCTTTCGCTAAGTGAATGGCTACGTGGTAGTTACGGGTAAAGGTGGCAATATTACGGTGTTTACCAAAGTGAGCGAGCGCCTCATCTACCCAACCTAGCTTTTGCACATCTTTAGGGTCCATACCAACACCTACACCAAAACCTGTTTTACTTACCCAGATGTGGCGTGCTTTTAAATAGCTGTCGAGGCTGAAGTCTTTGATAATTGGGTTATCTGCTTTTACTAGGCAACAAAAACTGTCTTTCCAAATTTGTTTATAGTGAAACGACTGCGGTAAGTTTTCAAAACGGTTGATAGCCATATCTACCTTACCGTTTTCAACATCGTGGAAGGTTACATCACTAGGGGTCAAAATATCGAGTGTAGTATCGGGGGCTTCTTCGTGTAATTTACTTAATAAGCGTGGGGCAAGAGTGCTTGCTGCGTAGTCACTGGCCATGATACGAAAAACACGTTTACTTTGTGATGCTTCAAATTCGCGGTTTGGTGCAAGTGTTTCTTCAAGGGTCATTAAAATGCCGCGGATCACCGGCTGTAACTCTTTTGCGCGCTCTGTTGGTACCATACCTTCGCTGGTACGCACTAAAATAGGGTCGTTAAATAAATTACGGAGTCTTTTTAAGCCATTACTCATGGCAGGTTGGGTAATGCTTAGCTGATTAGCAGCTTTAGTGACATTACACTCCCTTAGTAAAGTATCTAGGTAAACAAGTAAGTTTAAATCTATTTTACTTATATTCATTGTGTGTCCTTGGTGTTTACCAATAATGGATAAATCGTTGTGCAGCAGGGTATGGATAAATGTGGCTAACTACACCTTGCTTATAATTGTATTGTGCTTGTCGCCAATAGGCTGGATCTTCAAGCTCTGGGTGTGTACTCAATAAATATTGCCTATACACCGGGTTTGCTGTCACAAAGGTACATAATTGCTCTGGAAACACATCTTGTGGTGCCACAGAGTAACTTTGCTCATTGGTTAAGTAATCATCGTACGACTTTGCTTTTGGTAAGGCGCGAAAGTTCATGTCTGTTAGGTACTGAACTTCATCATAGTCGTAAAAAATAATGCGATTATGTTTACTTACCCCAAAGTTTTTCAACAGCATGTCGCCTGGGAAAATATTTACGGCGATCATTTCTTTTAAAGCTTGGCCATATTCTTCTATTGCTTCAAACGCTTGTTGTTCACTGGCATTTTCAAGATACAGATTTAACGGTGTCATCCGTCTTTCAATATATAAATGCTTGATGATTAACCATTCGCCTTCAATAATCATCGAAGAACCAATGGTTTTATGTAACTCTGCAAGTAATTTACTATCAAATCTTGCTAGTGGAAATACGACGTTCGAATACTCTATGGTGTCGGCCATGCGGCCAACACGGTCATGGCTTTTTACTAATTGATAGCGTTTTAATACGGTATCGCGGCCAAAGGGTTTGCTTTCACCAAAGGTGTCTTTAATGACTTTAAACACATATCCAAACGACGGCAGGGTAAATACCATCATCACCATACCCGGTGTACCAGGGGCAATTACAAGCTGATCGTTTGAATGATCTAAATGACTTAAAAACTCTCGGTAAAACTCGGTCTTACCTTGTTTATGAAAGCCTATTGCATTGTAAAGCTCTGCCAGGGTCTTGTTTGGCATAAGTTGATTTAAAAAGCGTACTAACGCTGATGGTGCATGGGTTTCAACCATAAAATAAGCACGGGCAAAACCAAAGATAACCCGCATTTGCGATGATTTGGTGAGTAGGGCATCAAGGTATAGCCCTTTGTCTTCATGGTGTAACACCGCAATAATAAATGGCTGTACGCCACTTTCTGACACCACGCGGCCAACAATATAAGCCGCTTTGTTTCGGTAAAACGGGGCTTGCAGTATATCAAAGCGCATTTGCCATGCTTGGTGATGTGTATCGGGCGCTTGTTTATAAAAGGCTTTTACGAGCAAGCGAATATCGCGTTCTAAATCAACAAAGGGCGCTTTAAAATCAAACTGATTAATAATTTTGCGTATCGTGGGTCTTAAGCCATCAACAACAGGGTGGTAACTGCGGTATTCAACTTCCATTGGTAGCGCGGGGGCATCTGCAAGCGTCGCTTTTACAAAGATAAAGTCATTATTAAAATAACGACGATGAAATAAACGACAAAAAACAGAGTTGTAAAAGGTTTCGGCGAGTTCTGCTTGAGGGTGAAAGCGCAAAAATTGCTGATAGAGCTGTTTGGTTTCGAGCCAGCAGGTTTGATCTAAGGTAATAATTTGCTGTTCGTTGAGCGACTTAAGCTTAGCAATGGTTTCGTTAACCCGATCATCGTAATGGCTAATTCTAAGTTTGCTTATCTCATTTATTTTTTGCCAATCACGATGTGCAAACGCAAGTGGTGCCTTGGCTGTAATTGCTTGAAAGAGTTTATAGTGATTGCGAAACCCAGATAAAATTAACTCTGCAATGTGTTGTGGCTGCATATAAACTCCTTACTTATACCAACATAGAGCAATAACTCTATTGGTGTTAAGAATATGTTATTTATTCTTCAAACCCAATAGTAAAGTGTATTTAATTATAGCGAGCTAGTTTTTTCTCTAGATTTGCGAGTTTTTTATTAACACTTTTTACGTCGCGCCCGTATTGCTTGTTAATTGCTTTTAGCTGTTTTTTTATGTCTTTATTAATTTGTTTAGCTTCTTTATCAGACAAAATTCGGTTTAAGCGCTGCTCTTGCTGGTACTGAGCTCGGTCTCGATCACGGCTTAAAATATCTAAACGGTGTTTATAGCTGCGAATTTCAGCTTCGAGGTTTCTGATAATTTGCTGGCGCTCAAGCTCGTTGAGCTCTTTAACAAAGTTTTGCGGAGCTTGTAAGTCTGGGTCGGTTACTTGAATTTTATGTTTGGTTGCACGGCTACCACAGGGAAATTCACTAAATACGGTGCCTCTGTCTGTGACACATTTATAGTATTCTGTGGTGGCAGCAAATGGTTTGTTGGTAAAACAAAGTAGTGTAAGTGATATTAGATAAATGATTATGGCTTTCATGACGTCCGTGTCTCCTAATCAAATAAGGTGTCTAATATCTAAAGCTAGCTCGAAATATTGATTTATCAATAAGCGCTAGGGCGTATATCGTTTCAGCTTTTTAATGCTTTGCACTAAGAATGGAATATCTAATCCTTGTTCAATGGCAAAGCCTTGCGCTGCTGAAATATTTTTAAAGTTACCGTCTGAATCTATCAGAGTAATTCTGTCTTTTTTAAATGCAATAAATACATTTTGCGAGTAGTTAACACCGGTGTCGTCATGGCGCTTGTATAAGTTACTGCCTAACATGCTTTGTTTAGCTAGGGTTTTACAACCAAGGTAATGCCCCACGCTGGTGGCGATAATATCACTTGGTTGAATAAGGCCTTCGGTTTGTACAACTTTTTTATCTGAGCTGTATAAGCGAGAGGCTGTAACAATACCATTGCTCTGCTGTGCAAGACTAAAAGCAAATACGGCATTAGCAGATTCACGCGCTTGTGTTGTAGCGTCTGCGCGTACAAGGCGAACCGCTGGGTTTTGGTCGTCGTTATTAATAAATTCGAATTGCTCAAAACCATTAATTTGAATTGAGCGATTATCAGCAAGCCACACAGGTAGTTGCTGTTTGTCTAGAATAGGGGCTTTGTAAAATGCTGGCAGGCCGTACACTAAACTAAATAGCGTATCTTCGGTTTCTACTGGCTGTAAGAACAAGTCTGTTTTACGTAATGCTGGCTCAGTGGCAACAAATTGCTCAAGGTCAGCATTATTTTCAAATACTAAAATATCGATAGTCGCACTCGACTCAGCTTTGCACTCGGCAAGTGGAGTAGGAGCTAAGTAATCAATATTATGTGGGTCAAGCCTCACATCGTGTGCTTCTTTGTAGCTTTCTAGATCTAGTAAATCGTTTTTAGCTAATAAGCTTTTTGCTGTAGTAGGGTAAGACAACGGCAATACATTATCTTGTTTAGTGATATCAAATTTTAAATTGGCATCTGCCCAAATATGAATACTGTGGCTAAGTGCAAAACACACTAAAATAGTGCTGGTTGCATAGCGCGGGAACTTATATTGTTTTAAGCGTGCCAAATGGTGCCAGGTGTAGTTACTGACTAATAATTGGAATGCTAGAATTAGCAGCACAATGCCGCCTGCAAGAATCGTTGTTAATGCTGGTGAGCTTGTTAAGCGGTGCCACAACAAAGAAACGATTTCAGGTAGAGCAGACGTATTTAAGTGATAACCCAAGTTAAAATAAACATAGGCATCAAGCGTTAAGAATGACGCGCCGAGGGTTGCAATAATGGCTGCCATCCCTCGGATATGCCGAGGGTATGGAAACACTAAGCTTAATGGAAATATCGTTAAAACAAAGGCAATAAAAGTAATAAAGCTGGTGTGGCTTAACCAGGTCACGAGCATGTATAAATAGCCCATGAAGGTTGTCGGTGCACTGTCTGCAACTAAGTAGCTTAAGCTAATAAATAGCACTAAACCTATGTTTGCAAAGGTGAACCAATGGCCCCAACTTAAAAGCTGACTTACTTTTGAAGAAAACTGACTTTGTTGCGATAAATTCATAAATCTTATTTAACCGACTGTGCTAATGCTTTTGCAAAGTTGTCGGCAACAGCTTGTCTTTTCTCTGATGGTACATGCTCTTTTAAAATATGCGTGATAGAATTTCCTAAACACATAAGGCTTAAATCAACAGGCGCTTTGTGCTCTGTTAGTACATCAATCAGCTGATCAACGATTTGTTCTACTTGCTCATTAGAATATTTTGATATGATAGGCATCAGTTGGTTCGATAAAAAGAGTTATATTCCCGTATTTTAACACCAGAGGCGTGAAAAACAAAGATGACAATAGATGTTAAAAAATTAGTCGTTCATTATGTAGACAAAAAAGATGACGATACAGATATTCATTTACGCAATGATGAAATGGTTGTTAACGATAAAGTAGCCGTTTTTATCGAGCAGCTACACCATGCATATAATGGTAAGCCAGGTAAAGGCTACTGTGCATTCAGCGGCGAGAAAAACAGCATTGTTGCTTCGGCAATGCAAAGTTACCGTAACGACGAACTTGGCTTTTGGCACATGACAGAGCAAGCAACGAATGTGCTAAAAGAAGAGTTAAATAAGTATGCCTTTAACGAAACGGGTTATTTAGTTTTTTGCCATTATCAATATGTTGCAAGTGACTTCTTGTTAATTGCGATGATCAATATTAAAGAGCATTACTCAATTACTTCTGAGCTTGATTTAGCTTCATCTCGTCACTTAGATATTTCGCGTATGCAACTAGCTGCACGTGTCGATTTAACTGCGTGGGATACGCAACCAGAAGATAATCGCTATGTGTCGTTTATTAAAGGTCGTGCAGGTCGTAAAGTGGCTGACTTCTTTTTAGACTTTTTAGGCTGCGAAGAGGGCATTGATCCTAAACAGCAAAGCCAAGTTATGCTTAGTGCTGTAGAAGACTATTTATCTGAGCAACAATACGACAAGTCAGAAAAAGACGAGCTACGTAAGCAAGTTTTTGATTACTGTAATGATTGCGTAACCACCGGTGAAGATGCCAACGTTAAAGAGCTTTCTGCAACCTTATCGAAAAATGACGACAGCCCATTTGAAAGCTTCTGCCAAGAGCAAAGCTATGACTTAGAAGAGTCGTTCCCTGTTGATAAGAAAACAGTCACTAGTATGGTGAAGTTCTCTGGCATGGGCGGCGGTGTTAGCGTGAGCTTTGAACGTAAACACTTAGGTGAGCGCGTAATGTATAACGAAGCAACCGATACACTAGTGATCAAAGGTATTCCACCTAATCTTAAAGACCAGCTTCAGCGCTTTATGGAGCAAGACGAAAGTTAATCTTGCTCAAGCTTAAAGCTCTAAGTTTTAAGCGATAAGCTGATAAATACTCTTTTTATAGCCCAGCATTTGCTGGGCTTTTTAGTTTTTATGTGCTTGAAAACACAATCACTACAGGAGGAAACATTGCGTCAAACAATAAATACATTTCGGTTTAGGGCCTTACACTAGAGATGAATTTACAGCTTTAGAATTTCAACTCGCTTTACCTAAGCTAAAGTAAAAAATTTACTTCTAATATTTTCTTTGCTTTAGTTTATCAGACAGTTCATCTTCTGACTGCGGCGGTGATTGCGGTGGCGGAGATTAGATAAAGTAGCTCCAGTTGCCATCATTGATTTAGTAAAACATCTACTGATGGTTTTAAGCATGGTTAATATAAAAATTCGAATAGTGGAAGGCGTAAAAATGCTTTTCTTTTCCTTCAGTATCGCTTAGTTTTAAGACATTAAAGGTACAAATTCCCCCGATGGCTAAGGAGAGTCATAAATGAAACTTGCCCAACTAAATATTGCTCTTGCTAAATATCCATTGGATGCCCCTGAAATAAAAGATTTTGTTGATAATCTTGACTTAATAAATGGCGTTGCTGAAAACAGTGCAGGTTTTGTATGGCGATTAAAAGACGAATCAGGCGATGCCACCAATATTAAATTGTTTGATGATCCGAATATGATAATCAATATGTCTGTGTGGGAAAGCGTTGAAGATCTTAAAAATTTTATGTTTCGCACACATCACAGAGATTTCATGCGCAGAAAAGGTGAATGGTTTCAGCGCTTATCAGAAGATAGCTATGTTTTATGGTGGATTGAAGATAACCATATTCCAACCCCTCAAGAGGCATTAGAAAGGTTGCAAAATCTTCGTGAAAACGGCGACACACCACATGCTTTTACATTTAAAAGTAATTTTACGGCTGAAGAATTTAAAAAATATAAATAACAATAGACTGCAATAAAAATAAGGAAAAATTATGCATGTTGTATTAGGTGTTTTAGGTATTGTAGTGACCATTTTGGTGTTACTGAATCGACTTCAAGAAGGGGGGATAGATATTGGTTGGTTGAATCCTTTTAGCTGGTACCGACGTCGTAAATTCAGGAAACACCATGATTTAAATCCTGCATTTAAGTTAGATTCACCCATGGATGTAGCTGCGTTATATATGGTTGCAGTAGCCAAAGTAGACGGTGAAATGAGTAAAGAACAAAAAGAAAAAATCTTATCGCTTTTTAACAGCGAATTTCATTTAACTATGAAAGAAGCAACTGATTTATTACGCTCAAGTACGCATTTGTTAGGGCATACTAGCGACGTTTACGATAAACCTCACAAAGTAATTGAGCGATGCTTAGATAAAGTAACAAAAGAGCAAGCAGCTTCAATTTGTTATCTCGTCGATGAGGTAGCGAATGTTGAAGGTGAACCGACGGCTCAGCAAAGAAAACTTGTCACAGAGATAAAAAATGCATGCCCTCGGGAGGCTGCTGGCAAGTGGTAACTCATCCACAAAACCAAACAGCTGAAAATTAAAATGACAATTATAACCCCTTAACTGATTTTGAAACGTTCTAGTGAATATCGTGAAGGTGTAACTACTTATCAAATCTTTAAAGATGTTTATGAGAGAGTTTTTATGAAAAAAAAGTTATCAGTGGCTTTATTGGTTTTATCATCTTTTGCTAACTCAACAACGTGGGGAGAGTTAGAAGTAGATGACCCAATCGTTAAGGGTGCAAAATGTGCGGTTGCTGAGCCTGCAAGCTATGGTGGTTATATTTACAGTTGGCCATCAAAATATGACCAGGTGTTTTGGCCACATACGGAAAGTAATGGCATTTGGTTTTGCGAAACATCGGGTTTTATAGCTTTAATTGGGGACTTTGACGAACTTAAACCTGCAGAAATCGAGAGAATAACGGAATTTCTTTCGTCTCAACACATTTCGAAGCCAACTCTAGAGCAAAAATTAGCTTTGCTCGAGCAAACTTACGCACTTCGCGAAAAAGATGAATTTTTTAAAAATAAGTTGCTAAGGATCCTTGCTCGTTGGCAGCAGTCTTTAGGGTACCTTGATAAGGCAAATAGCTATCGAGCTAGAGCATTTCAAGAGATTCAACATGCCCTAAATGGAGATTTAGATGGATATAAACGACTTGAATACCTTTATTTGGCGACGAACTACTCAAAGCAGTTTGCAGAGCAAAATAAAAATGTAGGTTACTTAGACGATTTGGAAACAGCATTGAAATCGGTGACTGATCCTGAGTTAAAAGGCTATGCAGGGTACTTGTCTGAATTGATAAAGGACAGCGTTTATATTAACGAAGGCGGGAAGCTCGACCCTGACTTACCGAAACAGTAATGAATACCGAATAACAAGGTTGATTATATGAAGTACAGGATTCTAGTGTTGTTAATGCTTGCGTCAAGCTTTCAGGCTAAATCGGTTCAGAAGCTGTCTAATACTGAACTTAGCTTTATATTTTCTTCTATGGAAGTGCTTTATAAGAATAAATCTTTCCCGCAAATTAGGGTCATTCAAAGCTGGGAGTCGCAGACTGAATGTGATGGTGAATATCAAACTTGCCCAAATGCTAGGTTATTCATATCAGTAAATACAGGCGATCTTTACGAAGTTCCAGCCTTATTTGAATTACCAAAATCCAAAGGCTGGCAATACGTTAGTTTTGTAGAACATGATGATTCATTCTTACTTATGATTAAAACAACGCTAGATCATGCAAATGTATCCGCTGAGTCGAGAAGTAAGTGGCGCAGTAAAGTCTATGCAATAAAAATTTCTAAATATGAATACGATGAACTAGAGGTCATAGAAAAGTAACTTCATTTAATAATTTTGCCTTGCAGCAACATGGATATTCAGGGCAGAAGTAATGTAAAAAATGAGTACTAGGAATAAAGCAACAGCTAAATAAGGGACACGACCATGATAAAACGTAACAAAGCTAATACTGGGCTACTTTTTTGTATCGGTGCCGCTATTGGATTTTCTATCTTCATTGCATACCAGCAACTGATTATCGGTCTTTTATTTGCTGTAATAAGCGTTAGTGTTGCAATCTTAATTGTTTCAAATAAATGGCATTAACTAATGCTTTTCCGGGTGATGAAAAATGAATTTATCTTTCACTACGAAAAGATTAAATGTGATTGAAATAGACGCAAGCTCGTCTATGGTTGAGCATCATCAATTAACGATTGCCTTACCAACGATATTAACCCCTGCTTTAGTTGCAAACTTACCTGGTTATTTTCAGGGGATAGATTCTATAGCTGCTGCTGAAAAGTGGCTGGCTAACATGCTTAACGAGTGCCGTTTACTAATGCTGCAATCTCAACAACAAGAAGTTGTTGGGCTTTTATTTATCTATACCGAAAAGCATGATGCACATATCGGTTATTTTTAGCTGAGCAGTACTGGGGGCAGGGCCTTGCATTTGAATTATTGCAGGGATTTATAAACCTCGCAGGTACTCAGTCACACTGGCATAAGCTCATTGCTGGTGTTGATGAGTCTAATACACCATCAATTAAACTTTTAAAAAAGTTGGCTTTTGAAAAGCAAGCATCTAAGGAAAATGGCATGTTGTTTTATGAATTAAACTTAAACCAAGGCATACAATAATGATAATAACTGCATTTTTAGTTAACTCGTTTAGTGCAAATAATACAGGCGGCAACCCAGCAGGTGTTGTGTTGAATGCAGATAAACTCACCAGCGCAGAAAAACTGACGATTGCAAAAGAAATTGGCTTTTCAGAAACCGCATTTGTGGCGCAAGATCATGAAGTTGACTTTGCTGTATCATTTTTTACGACAACGGAAGAAGTTGATTTTTGTGGCCATGCAACCCTAGCGGTGTTTGCTACGCTCTTCGAACAAGGGTTATTAAAACCTGGCTATTACACTCAACGGACAAAAGCGGGCCTGTTAGGCGTAACAATTGCCGAAGACGGTCAAGTTACCATGGAGCAAGCCTTGCCAAAATACCTTGGGGGCTTTGCTTATGACGACCTTGCAGGCTTATTAGGGCTTGGTGAAACGACTCTGGCAGAAACCGGCTTGCCGATCGATGTAATAACTACAGGATTGCCGGATATTATAGTCGCTGTGCCGAATGGCTACTTAGATAAAATCACTATCGATGAAGTGGCGCTTAGCGAGTTCTGCCAACAGCATAACGTGATAGGTGTGCATGCCTTTGAATTATTTGAAGAGCAAAGTGAGCTGACCGCAAGCTGTCGTAACTTTGCGCCTTTGGTTGGTATACCCGAAGAGTCAGCAACCGGTAGTGCCAGTGGTGCGCTTGCATGCTATTTATCAAAACACGTATTTGTAAAGCAAGAAAACCATTTCAAGTTTGAACAAGGCCGAGCGATGGGGTGCAGTTCACATATTTCTGCCAGTGTTTATTCGGATGAGCAGGGTGTTTATAAGGTTCTTGTAGGTGGCTATGCAAATCACCTAGGTACACAAGATATTACTTTATAAGAAGAATACATACAAAAAAGCCGCGTTATAAACGCGGCTTTTTTATTAAGTGACTAAATTAATCAGCCGCTAAGGTTTTTGCCATATCAGCACGGGCTCTGCCAGCAGGTTTAATTGAACCTGCACGAAGGCCGCTATCTGGAATAGCTGTACGCTTGTCATGCGCCATAGCCGCTGGTGTTGGCTCTGGCTCACTATCTGCAACAGGCGTAGGTTTTGCCATTGCAGCGCTTGCTGAACCTTTTACTAAAATAGTTTTTTCATTTTTAGCAGGTTCTACAGCTTTTACTGGTTCCTCAGTTTTAACTGGTTCTTCAGTTTTCACTGGTTCCTCAGCTTTTACTGGCTCTTCAGTTTTCACTGGTTCCTCAGCTTTTACTGGTTCTTCAGTTTTAACTGGCTCTTCAGCTTGTACTGGCTCTTCAGCTTTAACTGGCTCTTCAGCTTTCACTGGTTCTCCAGCTTTAACTGGCTCTTCAGCTTTCACTGGTTCTTCAGCTTTTACTGGTTCTTCAGCTTTTACTGGTTCTTCAGCTTTTACTGGTTCTTCAGCTTGTGCTGGTTCTTCAGCTTTTACTGGTTCTTCAGTTTTAACTGGCTCTTCAGCTTTTCCTGGTTCTTCAGTTTTAACTGGCTCTTCAGCTTGTGCTGGTTCTTCAGTTTTCACTGGTTCTTCAGTTTTCACTGGTTCTTCAGCTTTTACTGGCTCTTCAGCTTTTACTGGTTCTTCAGTTTGAGCCTGTTTCGCTTTTAGCTCAGCTTCATATTCAGCAGCAGCTTGGTCGGCAACTGGAATAAATGCTGGCGCATCAGTTTTCTCATCACTTGATTTTTCATCATGCTCAGGGCGACGGCGACGTTGACCAGCAGCACGTAAGTGGCGAGGTGAACGACGAGAGCGTGTACGAGGTTGAGCTTGTTCTTCATCAGTTGATGATTCAACTACCGATTCAGTTTGCTCTGTTTGTTTAGGCTCAGCGTCAGCTTTTACTGGTTCTGCAGGTACTTGCTTTTCAGCAACGGGCTGTTCTGCTTGTTCAGTTTCAACTGCTACTTTTTCTTTTGCAGGCTTAGCTGGTTTTTCAGCTTTAGGTGCTTGCTCAGTTGTTTCAGTCGTTTGTACTGCTTTTGCTTCATCTGCGCTTTCATCTGTTACGCGAACTTTTTTGCGTAAGTTGCGACGTTGACGACGAACCTTAGGTTTAGTTTCCTTTGGCTGCTCAGACTTCGTCTCTGGTGCAGTGTCTTTATTCGTTTGTTCTACATCATCATTACGTTTTTCATTACGTTTTCTGTTGTTAGAATTACGACGACGTTTGTTGCGATTCTCGTTACCTTCTTTTTGCTCAGGCTTATTTGAAGTATTTGTGTTTTCTTCTTTAGCTTGTGCATCGTCAGGACGTTTATTACGAGAGTTGCGACGGCGCTGGTTGTTGCTACGGCGACGGTTGTCGTTGTTGCGACGATTATTGCTACGTCTTTGTGCAGCTTTTTTCTCTTCTTGCTCTTTTTCAGCTTCTTCTTCGGCATTGCTGAATAACGACTTGAAGAACTTACCAATGGCAGCAAATAATCCACCTTCTGACTTTTTAGCCGCAGGTGTTGTTTGCTCAGCTTTCGGTGCAGCTTGAGGCGCAGGTGTAGTAGGCATAACAACACCTTTAAGAACCGGCTCTTCACGAACTGGTGCTGAAGGCGCTTTAGCCATTTCAAATGCTTCTGGCTCAGGAGCAACAACTTGCTCGTAGCTTACTGTTTCGATTGTTTCGTCTTTACGTAAGCGAACTACTTCGTAATGTGGCGTTTCCATGTGTTGATTAGGAATGATCACAACATCAACGTTATGGCGCTTTTCGATGCGTTGAACACTACGACGTTTTTCGTTTAATAGGTAAGCGGCAACAGCCACAGGCACTTGTGCATTTACTTGTGATGTGTTGTCTTTGATTGCTTCTTCTTCGATTAAACGAAGGATAGACAGTGCAATTGATTCGTTAGAACGAATCGTACCTTGGCCATTACAACGAGGACATGGACCTTGGCTTGCTTCACCTAATGATGGGCGTAAGCGCTGACGCGACATTTCAAGCAGACCAAAGCGTGAGATCTTACCAATCTGTACACGGGCACGGTCAGGGCGAGCAGCGTCTTTTAAACGATTCTCTACTTCGCGTTGGTGGCGTGGTGGTGTCATATCGATGAAGTCGATAACAATAAGACCACCTAAGTCACGTAAACGTAATTGACGGGCAATTTCGTCTGCCGCTTCTAAGTTAGTATTAAGTGCTGTTTCTTCGATATCACCGCCTTTAGTGGCTTTAGATGAGTTGATATCGATAGACGTAAGCGCTTCAGTTGGGTCAATTACAATTGAACCACCTGATGGTAAGCGAACCTCACGTTGGAAAGCAGACTCAATTTGGCTTTCAATTTGGTAGTGGGTGAATAGTGGTACATCGCCCTGATAAAGCTTAACACGGCTCATGAAGTCAGGACGGAAACGCTCAATATGGGCTTTCGCTTCTTCAAATACACGTGCTTTATCAATTAAAATTTCACCAATATCACGACGTAAATAGTCACGGATTGCGCGGAAAATTACGTTACTTTCTTGGTGAATTAAGAACGGAGCAGGGCCGCTATCAGCAGCTTGCTGAATTGCTTGCCAATGCACTAATAGTGCTTTTAAGTCGTACTCTAGTTCTTCAAATGATTTACCAACACCTGCAGTACGAACAATTAAGCCCATGCCTTTAGGTAGTTCTAAACGGCTCAGTGCTTCTTTGAGTTCAGTACGCTCATCACCTTCGATACGGCGAGAAATACCACCGGCACGAGGGTTGTTAGGCATAAGTACTAAATAGCTACCTGCAACGCTGATAAAAGTCGTTAACGCAGCGCCTTTTTGGCCACGCTCTTCTTTATCAACTTGCACAATTACTTCTTGGCCTTCTTTGATCACGTCACGGATATTTGGACGACCTTGGAATGTATAGCCTTGTGGGAAGTAGGTGCGAGCTATTTCTTTAAGAGGAAGGAAACCGTGTCTCTCAGCGCCATAATCAACAAAGGCAGCTTCTAGTGACGGTTCGATACGGGTAATTTTACCCTTGTAAATATTTGCTTTTTTTTGTTCGTGACCTGGGCTCTCTATGTCTAAATCATACAGGCGCTGGCCATCAACCAGTGCAACGCGCATTTCTTCTTGCTGCGTCGCATTGATTAGCATACGTTTCATATTGTTACTCTACTAATTCTGTCGCTGACATGACGATATAAACTCGTCTGTTCAGTGGTTTCTGACGGTTGTTTTTGTGCAGTCTCACGACTGGGTAAAGTCAAAACCTGAAGTTGTTTGCTTACATTGAGCATCACTAGGTGTGGCTGACAATAACATGTTGTCACGTTATTAAATTCTTATAGGTGTCAAAACTGCCGCCAATTCTGCGGTTTTAATTTACGAGTTTTGTCCCGAAGTCGACCATGTTCAAATTTTTATTCAATGTCTTGCTACAACAGCTGCTTCTGAATGACGTTGCTACGTCGTCACTATCAGTCAATTTATCTTGTTCAATTGCTTTTTATGTTCATTAATCAACATTCGTGCTCAAATTATTCAGGCAATATATTACGCGCATCGCCGATAATTGAACGCTCGTGTTGGCTGGGTAATTATAAAAGCTTTGGAAAACTTAGCGCGGATCTGTATGATCGGCAACCCAGAATATGCTTCACGAATGTATTAATGTGATAAAAGCACCGTTGTTACTTGCAAACTTTATGTTCGCGACGGTGATTATCCCACTATTACAGTCGCGTTAGCAACTAAATTATTTACTTAAATCAGTGATTAGGCAATGTCAGAAAAAACCGGCTTACAAGTTTCGTTTGTTACCATAGGTGAAGACCATCTAGGTCAACGTATTGATAACTTTCTTATTACTCACCTAAAAGGTGTGCCTAAAAGTGCAGTTTATAAAATCCTTCGTAAAGGCGAAGTGCGAGTAAATAAAAAACGCATAAAACCTGTCTACAAACTACAACTTAATGATGTGGTTCGTATTCCACCTATTAAAGTGGCCGAAAAAGAAGAGTTTGTGCCAAAAAAACTCGATAAAGTAAAACAACTTGAAGACGCCATTTTGTTTGAAGACAAGTATTTAATGGTGATCAACAAGCCTTCGGGTATGGCTGTGCATGGTGGCAGTGGCCTAAGTTATGGCTTAATCGAAGCGCTTCGCGTACTTCGTCCTGAAGAGCGTAGTTTAGAGCTTGTACACCGACTAGACCGTGACACATCAGGTTGTTTGCTTATTTCTAAACGTCGTTCAGTGTTAACTGATTTACATAAACAGTTACGTGAAAAAACCATGGAGAAAAACTATTGGGCATTAGTTGATGGTCAATGGGATTCTAAAACGAAAAATGTCACCGAAGGACTTCGTAAAAACACCTTGAAGTCTGGTGAGCGTGTGGTGCGTGTTGATAATACCGAAGGTAAACCATCGCACACGCGTTTTCGTGTGCTTGAGCGATATGCTGAGTGCTCATTAGTGCAAGCGTCGCCGGTAACAGGGCGTACTCACCAAATTCGTGTACATACGCAATGTAAAGGTCATCCAATTGCGTGTGATGATAAATACGGCGTTGCAGAGTTTGATCAATACGTAAATAAGCTGACTGGTTTAAATCGTTTGTTTTTACACGCCCATGATTTACGTTTTATGCACCCTAAAAACGAAACAACTATGCATGTTGAAGCACCACTCGATAATGCACTTCAAAACTGTATCAAAAAGCTACGTGCCGATAATGAACAAGTTTAAGCTGGTTATTTTTGATTGGGATGGCACTGTGATGGACTCTGTGCCAAAAATTGTTACCTGCCTGCGAAATACTGCGCGAGATTTAGGTATTCCTGTTCCAACAGAGCAACAAGCGAAAGACGTTATTGGTTTGTCGCTGGCAAAAGCCACTGAAGTGCTTTTTCCGGCGCATTTACATTTAAGCGACGAACTCGTTGCAGGTTATAAAGCACAGTACCGTGAGTTAGATGTTACACCTACACCTTTATTTAAAGATGTAGAATCCGTTTTAAAGCAGTTAAGCGATGCAGATATGCAATTGGCTGTGGCTACCGGTAAAGGACGTGAAGGCATTAATAGGCTTCTTAATGAGTCAGGCCTTGGTCAGTATTTTGTGAATGTCAAATGTTCAGATGATGCTGAGTCTAAACCATCTCCAGATATGCTTGAGCAAATTTTGAACGAGCAGGGTATAGCAAAAGCTGATGCTGTGATGATTGGCGACAGTCAACTGGATATGGCAATGGCTAATGCTGCAGGTATTGCTTGTATTGGAGTGAGTTTTGGTGCCCATAGCCCGGCGCAGTTGCAACAACATACGCCGTTGTGTGTTGTTGATTCATACCAACAACTTTTGCAGGTTTTAACTACGCCCCTTGCAGCGTTAACACGTCAACACCAAACTCAGCCAGCACTTTAGTTAATGTGATCAGTGGCAGGCCTATCAATGTATTAGGGTCATCGCCACTGAGCTTTTCAAATAAACAGATGCCTAATCCTTCACTTTTAAAGCTACCTGCACAGTTGTATGGCTGCTCTGCATCGCAATAAGCATTGATCTGTTCAAGTGTGAGTGCTTTAAATGTCACATCAAATGGCACCACGGTGGTAATTGCTTTATCGCTTTGTATATCAAATACACTTAAACCCGTTAAAAAGGTCACTGTATGGCCACTAAACGATGAAAGCTGCTTAATGGCATTCTCTTTAGTATGAGGTTTACCTAAAATAGTATCGTTGAATACCGCAACTTGATCAGAGCCAATTACCAAACCTTCACTATAATGTTGTTTGGCAACACGGGCTTTTTGTTCGCTTAAACGAGCAACTAATTGCTCTGGCGTTTCAGCTGCGATAGGGGACTCATCAATATCTGGAGAAAAACTTTGAAAAGGTAAGTTAAACTTAGTTAATAATTGCTGTCTAAATGGTGAGCTTGACGCTAATATAAGTGTTGGTTTCATAATAAATTCTGGATGAAAATTGTATTTTGCCAAGGATAAGCCACAATGAATCCGAAAACAAAGCAGAAGATCGTTAAAAACCTACCAAAATTGGTTTTTTACTTTGACTAACTTACTAACTATCTATATGATGCAGCCCCTATGCAAAAGGTGAAAATTCCCATCACTCTTCATCCCAGCAAAGCAGCTCAACATCGTTTAACGTATGACGGTATTGTCCCGCTTGAAAAACTTTCTCGTTTAGAGCAAGTTGTGCAGGAGGAAGCAGGTGAAATAGCGGTAAAGATTCATTGCAAAATTGACGAGCAAGGTTTAGTGGTAATAAGTGGTAACTTATCAACACATGTAACTGTAACTTGTCAACGCTGTAATGGAGAATTAGGGTTGGATTTGGAACAAGACTTTGTGTATTCGCCAATTGGTTTGGATGCAGAGTCAGATCATCTACCTGAAGGTTACGATGAAGTAGAGCTGGACGAAAACGGTGAAATCAACGTATTTGAGTTAATCGAAGACGAACTGATTTTAGCTATTCCAATAGTGCCTACACACAACGAAGCTTCATGCAGTTATTCATCAGAGCCTACTAGCTTTGGTAAATTAGCAGCAAAAGATGACAAACCAAATCCATTTGATATTTTGAAACAACTTAAGAAAGATTCTTAGGAGAAGACTAATGGCTGTACAAAAAAGCAAAAAGTCTCGTGCAAGACGCGGCATGCGCCGTTCACACGATGCGATCAGTGGTCCAACTTTAACTGTAGATCAAGTTTCTGGTGAGACTCACCGTCGTCACCACGTAACTGCTGACGGTTACTACAAAGGCGTTAAAGTAATTTCTAACTAAGAGATTGCTATATGCTGACCAATCTAACCATAGCGTTAGATATGATGGGGGGCGATTACGGCCCCCGTTCATCTATCCCCGCTGCCGTGCAAGCGGTAAATGCTAATACCAACTTAAGACTCATCTTATGTGGTAATCAGCAAGTTATTCTAAAAGAACTCGAAGCACTCGATTCTGTCTCACACCCTCGTTTAATAATTCGCCATTGTAGCGAAGTCGTCACAAACGCGTGTGAACCTGCTTCAGCGGTTCGTTCTAAAAAAGATTCATCAATGCGAGTTGCCCTCGATTTAGTTAAATCGGGTGAAGCGCAAGCGTGTGTAAGCTCTGGTAATACAGGCGCGTTATTTTTTATGGCGCATTATGTATTAAAGATGCTTCCAGGCGTAAAACGTCCGGCATTAATCTCTGCTGTTCCAACCGAACGTAAAAACCCTGTTTATTTACTTGATTTAGGTGCGAATGTGCATTGTGACGCACAAACCCTTTATCAATTTGGCATTATGGGTTCTGTGGTAGCAGGGCAGGCACTTGGGTGTGATAACCCAAGAGTTAGTTTATTGAATATTGGCTCTGAAGACATCAAAGGGCATGAAGGAATAAAACAAGCTGCACAGTTAATGCAGCAGTGTGAATATCTCAACTACACAGGTTACAGTGAAGGTAGTGATATTTTCAGCGGAAAAGCCGATGTTATTGTGTGCGAAGGATTTGTAGGTAATGTGGCATTAAAAACCTGTGAAGGTATTGCCAAACTGATCATGCATAAACTCACCAAAGCCTTACACAAACATTTCTTATACAAAAGTTTAGCGTTTTTATTGCGTCCAGTGATAAAAAAACTCTACAAGCGGGTGAACCCCGACCAGTATAACGGCGCAAGTCTGGTAGGATTGCGCGGTATTGTTGTTAAAAGCCATGGTAATGCCTCACCAAAGGCGTTTCATGCTGCTATTGATGAAGCCGCGCGGGAAGTCGAACGCCAACTCCCTGAAAAAATCGCTGCGATTTTTGAGCAAACACATCCAACAACAAAGTAGTGCAGCATATCTAAAACTTGTTATGCTGCCTGCTACAGAATATTTTTTTGTTTAATTATAAGAGCAAAGTATGGCACATAAAATTGCACTCATATTTCCAGGTCAAGGCTCACAAACTGTGGGCATGTTATCTGAACTATTAGCTGATTCTCAAATTGCTAAAGCAACATTCGCTGAAGCATCTGAAGCTCTTGGCTATGATCTAGCTGCACTTGTACTAAATGGTCCAGAAGAAGAATTAAATCAAACCCATCGTACACAACCAGCACTTCTTACTGCTAGTGTTGCTATTTACCGTCAATGGTTAGACGCAAACCCTGATGCCGATGTTATTATGGCTGGTCACAGTTTAGGCGAGTATTCAGCATTAGTTTGTGCTGGCGTTGTAAGCTTAAGCGAAGCAGTTAAACTAGTAGAAAATCGTGGTTTATATATGCAAGAAGCAGTACCTGCTGGTGTTGGTTCTATGGCTGCAATCATCGGCTTAGGTGACGACGAAATCAAAGCAGCGTGTGAAGCATCAGCAAATGGTGAAGTTGTTTCACCAGTAAACTACAACTCACCAGGTCAGGTTGTTATTGCCGGTCACAAAGCGGCAGTTGAGCGTGCATCAGAAGCATGTAAAGAAGCAGGTGCTAAACGTGCTTTACCACTTGCAGTAAGCGTACCTTCTCACTGTGAACTAATGAAACCAGCTGCTGAAAAATTAGCTGCTGATTTAGCCGCTTTAACATTTAATACACCTAAGTGTGATGTAATCAATAACGTTGATGTAAAAGCTGAGCAATCAAGTGAAGCAATTAAAGATGCATTAGTACGTCAACTTTACAGCCCAGTTCGCTGGACTGAAACTGTACAAGCATTAGTTGCTCAAGGTATCACACAAAGCTATGAGTTTGGCCCAGGTAAAGTATTAACGGGTCTTGCTAAACGAATTGATAAAGCAATGGTATGTGCTGCGGTTAATACGCAAGCTGCTATTGATGAAGCGAAATAAGTAGGAATAGAATGACAAATTTATTTTCTCTTGAGGGCAAGGTTGTCCTAATCACTGGTGCAAGCCGTGGTATTGGTAAAGCGATTGCAAATACGCTAGTTGCACAAGGTGCAAAAGTAGCGGGTACTGCAACAAGCGAATCAGGTGCTGCTAAAATCAGTGAATACCTAGGTGACAACGGTAAAGGTTATGCCCTTAACGTTACAGATCCTGAATCGATTGAGGCGACACTTGCTGCGATCAAGGCTGATTTAGGCGATATCGACGTATTAGTTAACAATGCGGGTATTACTCGCGATAACTTATTAATGCGAATGAAAGACGGTGAGTGGGATGACATCATCGATACTAACCTAAGCTCAATTTTCCGTTTATCTAAGGCTGTTTTACGCCCTATGATGAAAAAGAAAAATGGCCGTATCATTAATATCGGTTCTGTTGTGGGCACTATGGGTAATGCGGGTCAAGCTAACTATGCTGCAGCGAAAGCGGGTGTAATTGGTTTTACTAAGTCATTAGCACGCGAAGTGGCATCACGTGGCATTACAGTGAACGTTGTTGCACCTGGTTTTATCCAAACAGATATGACAGACGAGCTGACTGAAGACCAAAAAGCAGCTACGCTTGCAAATGTACCTGCAGGGCGTTTAGGCCAACCTGAAGAAATCGCTGCTGCGGTATGTTATTTAGCATCTGACGCTGCTGCGTATGTATCAGGCGAAACATTGCACGTAAATGGCGCGATGTACATGGTTTAATGAAAGTTAGCAAAAATTTGCTAACGAAAGATTATCGAAAATTGTTGAATTTTTTGTGATCTTGCTTTAAACATACTTGAATTCGCTATTAAAATAAGCGATAAATGAACAAATACTATTCGAGAGGTTTGACCAGATAAGTAATTATCAGCAAATCCTTGAATCACAGAATTATGCGGCGTAAACTACGCCGCAATCTGAAAATAACGCATTGGCGTTTTTAATAAAGGAAAGAAGAATGAGCGACATCCAAGAACGCGTAAAGAAAATTATCATTGAGCAACTAGGTGTTAAAGAAGAAGAAGTAAAACATGAAGCTTCTTTCGTTGACGACTTAGGTGCTGATTCACTTGACACTGTAGAACTAGTAATGGCTCTTGAAGAAGAGTTCGACACTGAGATCCCAGACGAAGAAGCTGAAAAGATCACTACAGTTCAAGCTGCAATCGATTACGTTACAGCTCACGCTGAGTAATTTTACGCATTTTGATTTTAAGGGCAGCATTAAGCTGCCCTTAGTCTATCTATAGAATGATACTAATAAATTTGGTATACACCCCACCTAAAATAATTTCCTTATTGGAGGCAACCCGTGGCTAAACGTCGAGTCGTCGTAACTGGCTTAGGAATGTTGACACCGCTAGGTAATGATGTTGAATCTACTTGGCAAGGTTTGTTAAACGGTAAAAGTGGTATTCAAACTATCACGCATTTCGATACCTCAAGTTTCGGCACCAAATTCGCAGGTTTGCTGAATGACTTTGATGCATCAGCTTACATGTCACCGAAAGATGCAAAGAAAATGGATTTGTTTATCCAATATGGCATTGCAGCGGGTGTACAAGCACTACAAGATTCTGGTCTAGAGATCACTGAAGAAAACGCCACTCGTGTTGGTGTAGCAGTGGGTTCTGGCATCGGTGGTTTAACTTTAATTGAAGAAAACCACATTAAACTATTAAACAGCGGCCCGCGTAAGCTTTCTCCGTTTTACGTGCCTTCGACCATTATCAATATGATCTCTGGTCATTTATCGATTATGCACGGTTTACGTGGCCCTAATATTTCAATCGTTACAGCCTGTACTACAGGTCTACATAACATTGGTCATGCTGCGCGTATGATTGCATACGGCGATGCAGATGCAATGGTAGCCGGTGGTGCTGAAAAAGCATCGACACCAATTGGTATGGGTGGTTTTAATGCAGCACGTGCATTATCAACTCGTAACGACGATCCACAAGCAGCATCTCGTCCTTGGGATAAAGACCGTGACGGTTTTGTTCTTGCCGATGGTGCTGGTGTTATCGTACTTGAAGAATATGAGCATGCTAAAGCACGTGGCGCGAAAATCTACGCTGAACTCGTTGGTTTTGGTATGAGTGGTGATGCATATCACATGACGTCTCCACCTGAAGACGGTGCAGGCGCAGCTCTAGCGATGGAAAATGCTCTAAACGATGCACAAGTTAATGCAGACCAAGTTGGTTACATTAATGCTCACGGTACATCGACGAATGCAGGCGATAAAGCCGAAACATCAGCTGTTAAAACTATTTTTGGCGATGCAGCGAAAGATGTGATGGTAAGTTCATCTAAATCAATGATGGGTCACTTGTTAGGTGCAGCAGGCTCGGTAGAGTCGATCATTACTATCTTGTCACTTGTTGACCAGAAAGTAAGCCCTACAATCAACCTTGATAACCCAGATGAAGGCTGTGATTTAGACTACGTACCGCACACTGCACGTGACGCTAAATTGGATTACGCACTATGTAATTCATTTGGTTTTGGTGGTACTAATGGCTCGTTGCTGTTTAAAAAGGTATAATTCTTTTTAACAACGGACTAAAAAGAAGAGCCCAGTTGTTTAACTGGGCTTTTTTGTATGAGTAAATTAAAACAAACAATAAAAATAATCACACCAGACACTACAATAAGCACGCAAGATCGTGGCTTAAATTATGGTGACGGCTTTTTTACCACGGCCTCTGTGGTGAATTCTGTCGTTGAGCACTGGGATTTACACAAAGCGCGTTTAGAAGAATGCGCGCAAAGACTATTTTTCCCCGAATTAGATTTATCTGCAATTGAGCGTGAAGTTAACCACGCAATCAGTGATACACAAACCGGTATTTTAAAAATAGTTATCACCCGTGGTGCAGGTGGGCGTGGTTATGGCTTACCAGATACACCATGTATTCAAGTGTTGATCAGTATAATACCTGCCGTTTCACACTATAAAAGTTGGCAGCAGCAGGGTGTAAACCTAGCGGTCAGCGACGTGAAACTTGCGAATCAACCTTTACTTGCAGGCTTAAAAACATTGAACCGTTTAGAGCAAGTGCTTATCAAAAAGCAAATGAGCAGCCTTGAATGTGATGACGTTGTTGTACTTGATTATGATAACAATGCGATTGAGTGCTCTGCTGCAAATATTTTTGCTATTAAAGACGGTCAAGTTATATCACCTAAGTTAGACCGCTGCGGTATCACTGGGGTTTATCTCAGCGCTTTATGTGATAAGTTAGCCATTGAATTTAAAGCAATCCAACTAGATGAGCTTTTAGCTATGGATGCCGTATTTATGTGTAATAGTTTAATGGGCGTGGTTCCCGTTGCACGAATTGCTGATACACAGTTTGATATTGAATGCAGTAAAGCGCTATTAACGGCGCAGTTTGCCAAGGAGAGTGTGTGATAAAAGTCATTATTAGCGTGCTGTTATTAGCATTGCTATGTTGTGGTATTGGCTATCAACAGCTTCAATCAGCATTAAAAATGCCGTTAAAAGTTGAAAATAGTACTTTATTTAAAGTAGAACGTGGCACCGGCTTTAATCAGCTTTGCCAAGCATGGCAAGCAAAGCAGTGGGTTGATAGCTGCTTTAAATTTCAGGTACTTGCTAAAATAGATCCTACGATTACTGATCTAAAAGCGGGTCTTTATGAACTGGATACAAGCGCTGTTATTGATAATATTCGTCGTATCAATCAAGGTGCACAAGTGAGCTTTAGCTTCACAATTATTGAAGGTCAGCCACTTCGAGACGTTGTTGCTAATATTCAGAAACAAGCGCATTTAACACAAGATTTAGACACAGAAAATTTAGCGACGCAGATAAGTAACACGCAAGAAAATTTAGAAGGCTGGTTGTTCCCTGACACCTATCACTACCATAGTGAAGATAGTGCCAGCGGATTATTAAAACGCGCATACAACAAAATGCAGCAGGAATTAGACACCGCATGGCAAACTAGAGCAGCAGATTTAGTATTAAGCTCACCGTATGAAGCGTTAATACTGGCTTCTATTATCGAAAAAGAAACGGGCCTTGCTTCTGAGCGACCACTAATTTCTGCGGTATTTACCAATCGTTTAAAAACCAATATGCGCTTACAAACCGATCCAACAGTTATTTATGGTATTGGTGCTGATTTTGACGGTGATATAAAGCGAAAAGATTTAACAACCTATACACCGTATAACACGTATAAGATAAAAGGCTTGCCGCCAACACCCATAGCCATGCCTTCCAAAGCAGCGATTTTGGCCGCGGTTAATCCACCTGAGTCTGAATATGTGTATTTTGTTGCGAAAGGGGATGGCAGCCATCAATTTTCGAAAACATTGCAAGAACATAATCGAGCGGTAAAGCAGTACCAATTAAACTAACATCCAGAATTGAGTCATATGACAGCGAAATTTATAGTGATTGAAGGCCTTGAAGGGGCCGGAAAATCAACGGCCATTGCCGTATGCCAAGCTTATTTAGAAAACAAGCAAGTCGATTTTATTAATGTACGTGAGCCTGGCGGTACAGCTATGGCTGAAGAGCTGCGTAATATCGTCAAACAGGCTCACCAAGAAACAGTGACCGGTGAAACAGAGCTGTTAATCATGTATGCAGCACGCTCGCAATTAGTTGCTAATGTTATTAATCCGGCACTTGAAAAGGGCACTTGGGTTTTAGGTGATCGTCATGATCTTTCATCACAAGCATATCAAGGTGGTGGTCGTGGTATTGAACAAACTAAACTCTCTTTTTTAGCTGATATGGTGCTAAATGGTTTAAAACCTGATTTAACCATTTATTTAGATATTGACCCAGCTGTGGGGCTTGCTCGTGCAAAAGGCCGTGGTGAACTTGATCGTATCGAACAAGAAGCATTAGGCTTTTTTGAGCGCACTCGCGCACGCTACCTTGAAATAGCTAAAACTGATAGCAGTATCAAAACAGTGGATGCAAACCAAACAATGCCAGAAGTACATGCGGCAATCACAACCGTGCTTGATAACTTTTTTGCAGGTTTAAATTAATATGCCTTTGCCATGGCTTGAAGGGCTTTATCAGCAACTAGCGCAAAGTTTTGCACAGCAACGCTTTCATCATGCCCAGCTATTTAATGGTGATAAAGGTGTTGGCAAACAATGTTTAGTCGATTCGCTTGCTGATGGCTTACTTTGCGCGTCACCTGTAAATTTAAAAGCCTGTGGCAATTGTAAAAGCTGTCAACTTAATCAAGCAGGTACTCACCCTGATAAACGCGTTGTAAAGGTGGAAGGCCAAACAATAGGCGTTGATGAAATTCGTGAGATCAGTGATTTTATCAACCATTCAGCGGCACAAAATGGTAACAAAGTAGTTGTGCTCGAACAGTGTCATAAAATGACCACTGCAGCGGCTAATGCTTTATTAAAAACCCTTGAAGAGCCAAGTTTGCGCCGTTATTTATTGTTAACGTGCGAACAAACAGCATTATTACCTGCAACAATTTTAAGTCGCTGTGCCGTACACGAAATAAAAGTTAACCCTGAATATACGAAAAAATGGTTAGCATCATTAAATATTGCTAATTATTCATGGTTAGAGTTATTCGCTAGGCAGCCACTTCTTGTTCAGCAGTGGCAAAATGACAACCAACTTGAAGCTGTCGATTCTCTTTATAAATTTGCAACTGAGATAAAAGACAGCCATAATTTCAGTGCGTTAGTCGACATCCTTAATAAAGATCATAGCTTGGTTAATGTATTTGCTTTGTTCTTAACAGAGCATCTTAAAACGCAATTAGTGTTAGGAATGGACTTTTTCAATTATCAGAAAGCACAATCTGCAATTTCAGAGTTTCTTTATAACAGTTCACATGTGCTTGGTTTAAACTTGGAACTAGCAATTTCACAATTAGCGTTTACTTTACGTGAAAGCCAAAATTAGGAAGTATCGTGCAAGAATTATTAGTAGATATTGAAGACTTAGAAGAATTATATCGCTGTTACATGCCTTATCTAAAAAATGGTGGTTTGTTTGTTCGCACTAATATGCGCTTTGAAATGGGTCATTCATTGGCTTTAAAGGTCACATTACCAGATGCACTAGAGGATGATGTAGTAACAGGTAAAGTTGCTTGGATCACACCGCAAGGTGCACAAAGCTCAAACCCACCAGGCATTGGTGTTAATTTTATCGATGATAAAACCAATTTGAATGCGAAAATCGAAAAACTACTCGGTACTATGTTAAACTCCGGCAATCCGACCTATACCATGTAATAAAAGTAGTACCATGATTGTAGATTCTCATTGTCATTTAGATCGTTTAGATTTTGATAAACTCAATTTAGACTTAGACCAAGTACTCGATAATGCTCGTGCAAAGAAAGTAGAACACTTTTTATGTGTAAGCGTAACTTTAGAGCAATTCCCAAGCATGTTGGATAAAATTAAACACTATCCAGATGTTTCTGCATCATGCGGTGTGCATCCACTTGATCAAAAAGACGCACTCGATAAGCAACAGCTAATTTCACTTGCAAGCCACGACAAAGTGGTTGCAATTGGTGAAACGGGTCTTGATTACTATTACTCAAAAGACACCCACATTGTTCAGCAAGAGAGTTTTGTTGGTCATATCGACGTTGCCAATGAGCTAAATAAGCCGCTTATTATTCATACACGAGATGCCAGAGAAGACACTATAAACTTAATGCGCGCTCACAATGCCGAGAATTGTGGCGGTGTATTGCATTGTTTTACAGAAAACTGGGAAATGGCCAAAAAAGCTATTGATATGGGCTTTTATATTTCTATTTCGGGCATTGTTACGTTTAAAAATGCAGTAGATTTAAAAGACGTTGTAAAGCAAATTCCGCTAGATCGCTTATTGATCGAAACAGATTCACCGTATTTAGCGCCTGTTCCATATCGTGGCAAAACAAATCAACCAGCCTATGTTGAAGATGTCGCTTACTACATCGCTGAGTTAAAAGGGCTTACTTTTAACGAGTTAGCTGAAGCAACAACTAACAACTTTTATTCGTTGTTTAATCAAGCTAAAAGGGCGTAATAGTGGACGGCGTATCGAACTTACCTCAGTTAGTAATGGGGCCAATGGTACGCCGAGCAGATGCAGGGCGAGTGTGTTTTCAATTTGTTACAACTAGGCCTTGCCAATACCGAATTGAGTTTAGCGGTGTTGAGACTTTCTCTAACTTAGAGTCAATCCAATTAGGGCAACAGCTTTACTTAAATTTCATTAATGTCATGCCAGTCAGTGGCCAGTTTGCAGTTGATTCACTGATCTATTATTCATTACATGATGAAGATAAAAGCCTTGATTTATCGTCTTATTGCTATGAACGTGCCGAATCTCCGGCATTTGTGATCCCAAATCGACTCGATAGAATTCTGCATGGCTCGTGTCGTAATCCTCATCACCCAGCAAAAGACAGCCTTGTTGCTGCAGATAATTGGCAAAATGATCAGCGCCAATCGCTTAATGCAGGTGCAGACCTATTATTGTTATCTGGCGACCAAATATATGCGGATGATGTCGCAGGGCCTATGCTGCTCGCGATTGAAAAAGTGATTAGCCTATTTGGTGTGTTTCAAGAGCCAGCGCTTGATTTAGATTTGCCAGAAGAGTTTGAGCAGCAACTATATCAGCGCCATTTACACTTACCTAAAGTACCTTGGCAAAAACGCAGTAAATTTGGTGTTGGTTATTGGCTTAAAAAAGATGAGCCACACTTCTCAAGCTTAAAAGCTGAAAACCACTTAATTCATTTTCAAGAATTTATAGCGCTTTATTTATTAAACTTCAGCGCGGTTACTTGGCAGCTAATTGATTTTGAATCAATTGAATGCCCAGCATTAGCCCCTAAATACGCTAATCTATTTAAACTTGAAAAAGACTCACTGCTTGGCTTTGCAAAGGGTCTTCAAAGCGTTGAAAGGTTATTCGCCAATGTATCGACACTAATGATGTTTGACGATCATGATGTCACCGATGATTGGAACCTAACCGCAGGCTGGGAGCAAGCTATTTATCAGCACCCAGCTAGCCGTCGTATTGTAAATAATGGCCTGATTAGTTATTGGTTAATGCAGGGGATTGGTAATGATGCAGGTGATAACTCGCTGTCTTTATTAGCCAGTTTTAAACAAAGTCTGCAGCAACAGAACTGGCAGTTTCAAGACTTTGATAAGCTAATACTCAATTTTAACCATTGGCATTACGAGCTAAATACCATCCCCAAAGTTGTGGTGCTCGATACCCGAACCCATCGCTGGCGTAATGAACAAAACTTCAATGAACCATCTGGTTTACTTGATTGGGAAAGGCTCACTGAATTAGAAGAAAGCTTATTGTCTCACGATAAAGTGATTATTGTATCTCCAGCACCGGTGTTTGGTGTTAAATCGATTGAAGCAATCCAAGCGATTTTTAATTTTTGCGGGCAACCTTTGTTGGTTGATGTTGAAAACTGGATGGCCCATGAAGGTTCTGCTAAAAAGCTGTTAGATACTTTTCGCCGTGAAGATACACCAAAAGAAACCTTGATCCTCTCTGGTGATGTTCATTATTCATTTTGTTTTTCAGTGCAAAAACGCTTTGGTAAGCATAAAAACCGTATTTGGCAGTTAACTGCCAGTGGTATTAAAAATGAGTTCCCACGCAAACTTATTAATGTACTCGATAAGCTCGACTCAATTTTATATGCCCCGAAAAGCCCACTTAACTTTTTCACTAAACGTTGGCAAATGGAAGTAGATAAACACCAAACCATAGGCGAAGGACAAAAGTATTTAGTCAGTAATGCGGCTATCAGCTTAATTGAGCTCAATGACGGTTTACTCGCTAAATATGAACTTATTCACGCTGATAATCAAATAACTGAATTCGATTTAAACGATAATTAATCGAATCCTTTGAATAAAAAAACGCCCAGAACGAATCCACATTGTTCTGGGCTTAGGGGGTGGCTCGTGTGAGCCTGCGCTAACTATAAAAAAACACCTTCTAAATTCAGTAGGGAGAAGTAGAAAGTACTTTTAAGTGTAGTTAATCAGCAGGAAATTGCACGGTAAATGTACAAATTTTATACTAGTTTAAAATCAGTCTGTTACAGCTTTTTACCTAAATTAGCGCCTTATTTATACAGTCTTTATGCGCAACTTATACCCAAGTTATCAACTGGGCATTTTGGACCAAATCACGCGGTAATGAGTTCTTAATTTTATTCTTTTGCCACTTACCAAGTCCTACCGGACAACCACATAACATTAAAACTACTTCACCATTATCTTGCGTTGGTTTTTCGAGCCTAATATCTTTACCGTTAAAGTAATCGTTTGCTTGGCAAGCAGACATCTCAAAGGTATTTTTATCGCAATCTTGGCCAAAGACAGTGGCAAACTCGTGAGTTAAGCGAACACCACCTTTGTGGATCACACCAAGTTGAATACCTAAACGTGAGTATTTAATTTTATCTTGTAGTTCATCAAAGCCATCAGGAAACAACCAGAGCTCTTTATCACGCTGCATTAACGTGCCTTTAAGTGATTTTAGACCGAACTGTTTTTTAATTGTTTGCATAAACGCTTGGCTTTGTTTTTTATCAAATTCAGCAAACGGAAATGCGCCTTTTTTAACTTTTTGATTTGGGTTATCGCTTGATGCTACTTTCTTAAATTTAGCGATGAAGAAACCTTCACTGTCGTAAGTTTGCGGCCAAACATGCAAATAACCTTCGCTGGTTGTCGCTTTGTCTGCACCATCAAACAGAGTATTGAGCGATTGTACTTCGATGCAATCAGGGAACTCTGCTAATAGATACTCACACACTTGTTGGTTCTCAAGCGGTGTTAAAGTACAGGTCGAATAGACTAATGTACCGCCTGGTTTTAAGGCATAAAAGGCACTTTTGATAAGGGCTTTTTGCACAGCAGCAATATCAATATTAGATTCGATTGACCAATTTTTTAAGGCGTCTGCATCTTTACGAACCGTGCCTTCACCTGAACACGGGGCATCTAGCAAAATGCTGTCGAAGCACTCATACATGTAATCCCCGAATATCACACCGTCAAAATGTGATAATGCACAATTACCCACACCCATACGTTTGAGGGTTGCAGCCAATACTTTTAAGCGTGACGATGACAACTCATTGGCCACTAACACGCCACTATTATCCATCATGGCGGCGATTTGTGATGTTTTTGAACCTGGTGCCGATGCCATATCAAGTACCGCGTCGCTTTGCTTAACTTCGGCTCTCAGTGCTACCGGTGGTAACATTGAGCTGGCTTCTTGCACATACATAGCACCACTTAAGTGTAAATCGGTATTACCGATTGCAAGGGCGGCTTCTTCGTCGCTTGGTCGTGTTAGCCAGAATCCTTCTTCGCACCATGGAATTGCTGTTAATTCCCATCCTTTTTTGGCGCATTGACGCTGAAATGCATCGACTGACATTTTTAATGTATTTACGCGAACAGATCGTCTTAGTGGGCGGCGACAGGCTGCAATAAAGTCGTCTAATGATAAATGTTCAGGAAGGTAGCTTTTTACATCATCAATAAATGAGTCAGGAATATATGTATTAGCGTCCACTAAATGGCTCTCACATCACGTAATAATAGCTGGATCATACCATTTATAGCGCTATCAGGGGATATTTTTAGCTTTTTAAGAGTGATATTGAAGTGTCGACACATTGCTAATATAAATGTTCTTTATAGCCATTATTTTTGATAAATATCAATTTATGTCGACATTTTTTTGGTTTTTTAGCCTGTTTTTCCGATCTCAAGGTTGACACTTGCAATGATAGGGCGCATAGTGAACTCACAAATTGTCGACAATCTTAATTTAGTACTTTGATAGATCTATTATGACAGAGCAAAAAGCTAGCGATAACTACAACGATATCACGATAACAACAGCATCAGACCAAGTGTTTGTCGACATGCGCCGTGAAATTGTACAGGGCACCATTGAGCAGGGTAGCAAAATTTCTGAGCCAGAACTTGCTAAACGCTATGGTGTAAGCCGTGCCACCTTACGTGAGGCGCTAAATCGTTTAGAGAGCTGTTATTTGGTAGAGCGTAAAGCAAATGTCGGTTGTCGTGTTGTTGCACTAACCGCCGAGCGTTTAATCGAAGTCTATCAGGTTCGTAGTGCCTTAGAAGGGCTGGCTTGTCGGTTAGCTGCCGACAACATGGAACCTGAAGAAGTGCAGGGTTTAAAACAGTTATTGAATCAGCACTTACAAACACAGCGTGTAAAAGAAGGTGAATCATACTACCAAGAAGCGGGCGACCTTGATTTTCATTATCGCATTATTAAAGGGTCGAAAAACGCACACTTAATTCATCTTTTATGTAATGAGTTGTACCAGTTAATTCGTATGTACCGTGTACAAATGGGGATGGTTGGGCCACGTGTATCAAAAGCGTTTGATGAACACTTGGCTATTATTAATGCCATTGAAAACCATGACGGTGAATTAGCCGAAATGCTTATGAAGCGCCATATTAGTGCGTCTCAGGCAAATATTCAGACGAAGTTTGACTTACTCGCAGCAAAAAATCAGTAGCGCCGTAGTTAAACAGTCACAATTTAGATTTAAAAAATAGAGTCAGCCAAAGAGCTGAAACCGTTCAAAGATAGGAGTTATCCAATGTCAGCAGGATTAAAGTTCAAACAGGCAATCGCCAACAACAAGCCATTACAAGTGGTTGGCACCGTCAATGCGTACTGCGCAATGATGGCAGAGAAAACCGGTCACCAAGCACTTTACCTCTCAGGTGCGGGTGTTGCTAACGCATCATACGGCATGCCAGATTTAGGTATGACTAGCCTTGATAACGTACTTGAAGATATTCGTCGAATCACCAGCGCTACCGACTTACCGCTTCTTGTTGATGCTGACACAGGTTGGGGCGGTGCTTTTAATATTGCTCGTACCGTTAAAGAAATGACCAAAGCAGGCGCAGCGGGCTTCCATATTGAAGACCAAGTAGCACAAAAACGTTGTGGTCACCGTCCTAATAAAGAGATCGTGTCTAAAGATGAAATGGTTGATCGTATTAAAGCTGCGGTTGATGCTAAAACAGACAGTGATTTTTACATTATGGCGCGTACTGATGCATTCCAAAAAGAAGGCTTAAATGCAGCTATTGACCGCGCAGCAGCGTGTGTTGAAGCTGGAGCAGACGCCATCTTTGCAGAAGCTGTGCATGATTTAGCAGATTACCAAGCGTTTGCTAAAGCGTTAAATGTGCCAATTCTTGCGAACATCACTGAATTTGGTCAAACGCCACTTTATACAAAAGAGCAATTGAGCGAAGTGGGTGTTGAAATTGTACTTTATCCACTTAGTGCATTTAGAGCGATGAACAAAGCAGCACTTAATGTGTATTCGTCTATTCTTAGCGAGGGCTCACAACAAAGCCAAGTAGACAATATGCAAACACGTGCGGAATTATATGAGTTTTTAGATTATCACTCATATGAAAACACACTCGATAACCTTTTCTCAGCTAAAAAATCATAACGACAACATATAAGGAGAACACTCATGGTAGATAAAGCATTAGGCGGCGCAGGTTTACGTGGTCAAGTAGCAGGTGAAACAGCACTGTGTACAGTAGGTAAGTCAGGTTCAGGTTTAACTTATTGTGGTTATGATATTAGTGAATTAGCAGATAAAGCACAGTTTGAAGAAGTGTCTTTTTTACTGTCGCGCGGTGAATTACCAACAGAGTCTGAGCTGACTGAATATAAAGCAAAGCTAAAATCACTACGTGGTTTACCAGATGCACTAAAAACAGTGCTTGAGAACATTCCTAAAGACGCGCACCCAATGGATGTAATGCGTACTGGTTGTTCTATGCTAGGTAACTTAGAGATGGAGCAAGATTTCTCACAAGCGAATGATGCGATTGACCGCCTAGTTGCCGTATTCCCAAGCATTATTTGTTACTGGTATCGTTTTAGCCATGACGGCGTTCGTATTGAAACTGAAACAGATGATGATTCGGTAGGTGCACACTTCTTACGTTTATTACATGACGAAGCACCATCAGCACTGTTTGAGCAAGTAATGAATGTGTCTTTAATTCTTTATGCAGAGCATGAGTTTAATGCATCAACATTTACTGCGCGTGTGTGTGCATCAACATTGTCTGATATTCACTCTTGTGTAACGGGTGCGATTGGTAGTTTACGTGGCCCATTACATGGTGGTGCGAACGAAGCCGCTATGGATATGATTGAAGGCTTCACAAGCCCAGATCAAGCTGAAGACGCACTAATGGGTATGCTTGAGCGTAAAGACAAGATCATGGGCTTTGGTCACGCTATCTACCGCGAATCAGATCCACGTAACGTGATCATCAAAAAATGGTCAGAAAAACTGGCTGCAGAAGTGGGTGACGATGTTCTATATCCTGTGTCTGTTCGCTGTGAAGAAGTTATGTGGCGTGAAAAGAAATTATTCTGTAATGCTGATTTCTTCCATGCATCTGCGTATCACTTCATGGGGATTCCAACTAAATTATTCACGCCAATTTTCGTGATGAGCCGTGTTACGGGTTGGACAGCACACGTGAAAGAGCAACGTGCTAACAACCGTATTATTCGCCCAAGTGCAGATTATACGGGCCCAGAAGCGCGTAGCTATACGCCAATTTCTGAGCGTTAATCGTAATTAAATCAGTGATAGGGGTAGCTTAGCTGCCCCTTTATGAAGGGGCGAAATAAATACGAAAACAATCAGCCCATCTTTGTTCACCGTCACCAAGTACAAGTAGAATCATCATGAATACAAATTTTAGAAAACCATTAGCAGGCACCGGAGTCGATTACTTTGATACTCGCGCTGCTGTTGATGCAATTAAACCAGGCAGCTATGCCACACTTCCTTACACATCGCGAGTACTTGCCGAAAACTTAGTTCGTCGCTGTGAACCTGAAATGCTAAATGATGCACTGTCGCAATTGATTGACCGTAAGCGTGATTTAGATTTTCCATGGTTTCCTGCGCGCGTTGTGTGTCACGACATCTTAGGTCAAACAGCGTTAGTTGATTTAGCAGGTCTGCGTGATGCTATTGCTGCAAAAGGCGGCGATCCTGCAAAAGTGAACCCTGTGGTACCAACACAGTTAATTGTTGACCATTCATTAGCGGTTGAACACGCAGGTTTTGAACCTGACGCATTTGAAAAAAACCGTGCTATTGAAGACCGTCGTAACGATGACCGTTTCCACTTTATCAATTGGACAAAAACAGCATTTAAAAATATTGATGTGATCCCGCCGGGTAACGGCATTATGCATCAGATTAATTTAGAGAAAATGTCACCGGTGATCCAAAAACGTGATGGCGTGGCATTCCCAGATACCTTAGTTGGTACAGATAGCCACACACCTATGGTTGATGCGTTAGGTGTTATTGCTGTCGGTGTAGGTGGTCTTGAAGCTGAAAGCGTGATGCTTGGCCGTGCATCTTACATGCGTTTACCTGACATTGTGGGTGTTGAACTAAAAGGCAAGCCACAACCGGGTATTACTGCAACCGACATTGTATTAGCGATCACCGAATTTTTACGTAATGAAAGAGTTGTGTCGACCTACCTTGAATTTTATGGCGAAGGTGCTGATGCACTTACATTAGGCGATAGAGCAACTATTTCTAATATGACGCCAGAGTTTGGCGCAACAGCAGCGATGTTCTACATCGATGACAACACACTTGATTATCTACGTTTAACTGGCCGTGAAGAAGAGCAAGTTAAACTAGTTGAAACATACGCAAAAGAGACTGGCCTTTGGAGTGATAGCCTTAAAACTGCTGAATATGAGCGTGTGTTAACCTTTGATCTGTCATCAGTTGGTCGCAATATTGCGGGCCCATCAAATCCTCATCGCCGTGTTGCAACAAGCGAACTTGATAAAGCGGGTATCACTGGCGTTGTTGAGAATGAAGAAGGCTTAATGCCAGATGGCGCCTGTATCATTGCAGCAATCACAAGTTGTACTAATACCAGTAACCCACGCAACGTTATTGCTGCAGGTTTACTTGCGCGTAATGCCAACGCTAAAGGGTTAACTCGTAAGCCATGGGTTAAAACATCACTGGCACCGGGTTCTAAAGCGGTTAAGTCTTACTTAGAAGAAGCCAATTTATTACCTGAGCTTGAACAACTTGGCTTTGGTATTGTTGCCTTCGCGTGTACAACCTGTAACGGCATGAGTGGTGCGCTTGATCCAAAAATTCAGCAAGAAGTGATTGAACGTGATTTATACGCAACGGCTGTACTGTCGGGTAACCGTAACTTCGATGGTCGTATTCACCCTTATGCTAAACAAGCATTCTTAGCTTCACCACCACTGGTTGTTGCTTATGCTATTGCCGGTACTATTCGTTTTGATATCGAAAAAGATGTATTAGGGCATGATCAACAAGGCAACGAAATTCGCCTAATGGATTTATGGCCATCAGACGAAGAAATTGATGCAGTGATCAAACAAAGTGTTAAACCTGAACAATTTAAAAAGGTTTACGAGCCAATGTTTGATTTAAGTGTAGATTACGGTGAAGACAACGATCCGCTTTACCAATGGCGTCCACAAAGTACTTATATTCGCCGTCCTCCTTATTGGGAAGGTGCATTAGCGGGTGAACGCTCTCTGAGTGATATGCGTGCGTTAGCTGTGCTGGGCGACAACATCACTACTGACCACTTATCACCTTCGAATGCGATTTTAGCGTCAAGTGCTGCTGGTGAATACCTGGCTAAAATGGGTCTGCCGGAAGAAGATTTTAACTCGTATGCTACTCACCGAGGTGACCATTTAACAGCACAGCGTGCTACATTCGCTAACCCTAAGTTATTGAATGAAATGGTTAAAGAAAATGGTGAAGTGAAGCAAGGTTCATATGCTCGCATTGAACCAGAAGGCAAAGTGACGCGTATGTGGGAAGCTATTGAAACCTACATGCAGCGCAAGCAGCCGCTTATTATTGTGGCAGGTGCCGATTATGGCCAAGGCTCATCACGTGACTGGGCTGCAAAAGGTGTACGTTTAGCTGGTGTTCAAGTGATTGCAGCAGAAGGCTTTGAGCGTATTCACCGTACTAACTTAATTGGTATGGGTGTATTACCGCTTGAGTTTAAAGCAGGTACCACGCGAACTACGCTAGGTATTGATGGTAGTGAGAGTTTCAGTGTCAAAGGTGAGCCAACACCAGGCGCAACACTGACATTAGTGATTACCCGTGCCAATGGTGAAATCGTTGAAGTACCAATGACGTGCCGTTTAGATACTGCTGAAGAAGTGTCAATTTATTCAGCGGGTGGTGTACTGCAACGTTTCGCGCAAGATTTCTTAGAATCTGAGGAGCACTAAGTGATGGCGTTTAAACCACAAATTAAGGTGCCAGCGACCTATATGCGTGGCGGCACCAGTAAAGGGGTGTTCTTTAACTTGACTGATTTACCCGAGCCTGCCCAAGTGGCAGGTGAGGCGCGCGATAATCTGTTATTACGTGTGATTGGCAGCCCCGATCCTTACCAAAAACAAACTGATGGTATGGGCGGTGCAACCTCAAGCACCAGTAAAACGGTGATATTATCGAAAAGCGCTAAAGCTGATCACGATGTTGATTATTTATTTGGTCAAGTTGCTATCGATAAGGCGTTTGTTGATTGGAGTGGTAACTGCGGTAATTTAACTTCAGCAGTCGGGGCCTTTGCTGTGTCAAACGGTCTTGTTGATGCCAGCAAAATTCCAGAGAACGGCGTTGTTGAAGTTAAAGTATGGCAAGTCAATATTAGTAAAACTATCATAGTGCACGTGCCAATTACTAACGGTGAAGTGCAAGAAACTGGTGATTTTGAGCTTGATGGCGTGACCTTTCCAGCCGCTGAAGTGAAACTTGAATTTATGGACCCTGCAGATGGCGAAGGGGCCTTATTTCCAACAGGTAACTTAGTCGATGAATTAGAGGTACCGGGTATTGGTATGTTGTCTGCAACGATGATCAATGCGGGTATTCCTACAGTTTTCATTAACGCCAGTGAAGTTGGCTACGATGGCACAGAGCTACAAGAAGCCATTAACGGTGATGCATCGGCACTTGAAAAGTTAGAAACGATTCGCGCCTATGGAGCGTTGAAAATGGGGCTAATTTCTCATATTGATGAAGCAAAAGCACGTCAACATACGCCAAAAGTAGCTTGGGTTTCACCAGCTAAAACTTATCACGCATCAAGCGGTAAAGTTGTAAATGAAACCGATATTGATTTAGTGGTACGTGCTATGTCGATGGGTAAATTGCACCATGCTATGATGGGCACGGCTGCGGTAGCAATAGGTACTGCAGCTGCCATACCTGGAACTTTAGTAAACCTTGCTGCTGGTGGTGGTGAGCGACAAGAGGTAAACTTTGGTCATCCTTCTGGCACTTTAAAAGTGGGCGCTGCTGCAACACTTGTTGATGGTAATTGGCAAGTCACAAAAGCAAGTATGAGCCGAAGTGCACGTGTATTAATGGAAGGCTGGGTTCGAGTGCCCGAGTAGCAGTACACATAATCAAAATAAAGCGGCGGTTACGCCGCTTTGTCTAATCCGTAGCATTGTTGCTTCATACCTTCGATAAACTCGTCAAACTTGCCGCTTTGTTGCATTAGTTCTATTTCGTCATTTAAGTCTTCTAAAACTTTTTGCCAGTGCGGCGTTGATTTGCTGACAGAAAAATATAGCGGTTTGTATTCAAGCTTAGGCTCTAATGCGACCAGAGATTCTAAAATTTGTCGTTTGCCGCTATTTGATAATTCAGACTTGTAAACGCTTGCTTTTAACACTTCAAGATCTGCCACAATCAGGCTTACTCGGTTACTAAGCAAGAGATGAATTAGTTGGTACTCATTATTAGCGACGATTGTATCGATTTCTTTATTATCAATCATGGCATCGAGTTCTTTGGTGTTTTTATATGAGCGAACTACACCAATAGGCAAGTCTTTTACGGAGTTTAAACCCCCATTAAATGGAATTTGAGTTCCTTTTAACGCCACGAAAGAAAGATTCCCACCTGGAATGGCATGGCTTAAAGCGAGTAAATTGTTGCGGGTTTTATCAAGGAAGTTATCTGAAATAACATCATCTTCAATGAAATATTCAGGAAAGAGAATATCAGCGCGACCTAATTCAGCTTCTCTTACGGCACGCGCCCAAGGATAAAAGCTAATGTGCACGCCATAGCCTTTTTCAAGTAAGGAGCTTACAGCAAATTGGTAAAGCCAGCCTTTGTTGCATAAGTTTTCGTCTATATAAGGAGGCCAATCTAAAGTAACGAGCTTTAAAACATGTTTGGCATCTAAGTTATAACCATATCCGCCGTTGAAACGCACCGCTTTTTCAGTGATGATTTCGCCATTTTTTTCAAAGCTAACAGGCGTAAGGCCCGCAAGAGCTTGATATGAGGCGAATAAAAAAAATACGGTTAGTAGTTTCATAAATTGTTTAAGTTTTTGTTATTTATCTAAAGCTTAGCCTTTTGCCGTAAATATACAACCTAGTAACTGTAACAATATCTAACGGATGGAGTACATTTTTCGATCACAGCTTATTTTAATAGGCTTGAGTGACAAAAAGTTTACATTTGTATTATGATATCACTTAATGCTTTTGCAGCTTAAGGATAACAACAATGATAAAACCAAGTATCTATATATCACTTCTCACAAGCTCTATGCTTGCTCACGCACAATTACCGCTTAGCGTTACAAGCCCAGATGGACAAATAACTGTAAAACTCGAAAAACAACAAAATCAGCTTGTTTATAGCGTAAATTATGGCAACCAAGAGTTTTTGCAGCAATCACAGCTTGGTTTAAATACCAACCTGGGTGATTTTTCACAAAGCCTAAAATATAAAAGCCATACAACAGCTTCAGTCAATGAAAGCTATAAGCTGCATAATGCGAAGGTGAGTGAAGTAAACTACACAGCAAATTCACTCAAAGCGCAATTTGAAAACCAAGACGGCAGAATGCTTGGCGTCGAGTTTAACGTGTCTGATAGCGATGTTGCATTTCGATATCAGATATCGGGAGCTGAAACAGACACCCGTATCAAGGTGTTAGCTGAATACAGCGCTTTTAATTTACCAGATTCTGCAACTACATTTATAAGCCCACAAGCCTTACCTGAAACGGGCTGGATGCAAACAAAACCAAGTTACGAAGAGCCTTACACCTTTAACGAAACCCTTGGAACACCGTCAGCGAACGGCGTGGGCTATACATTTCCTGCATTATTTAAAAATAGCGATAAAGGTTGGCTTTTAATCTCAGAAACCGGTGTTGATAGCCATTATGTTGGCTCAAAATTAAGCGAAGGCACGAAAGACGGTGTTTATCGTATTTCATTTCCTCAGGCTGGAGAGAACAATGGCATTGGTGCAACTTATGCGGCTATGGCAATGCCTGCAACCACACCTTGGCGCACCATCACGTTAGGAGCAAGTTTAAAACCAATCGTTGAATCAACCGTGGCGTTTGATTTAGTTAAACCCCTTTATCAAGCAAGCCAAGATTATAAAATGGGTCGTTCAACATGGAGCTGGATTGTTTGGCAAGACCCAAGTATCAACTACGATGACCAAATCAAATTTATTGACTTAGCTGCATCATTAAATTTTGAATATGTATTAATCGACAATTGGTGGGATAAAAACATTGGCCGCGAGAGAATGGCTGAATTGGTTAAGTACGCTAATGGTAAGGGCGTTGATGTTATTTTGTGGTACAACTCAAATGGCTGGTGGAATGATGCACCACAGACCCCACAAAATAGAATGAACAGTGCACCAGCACGTCGAAATGAAATGGCGTGGCTGCAAAGCATTGGTGTAAAAGGGCTTAAAGTAGACTTTTTTGGTGGTGATAAACAAGAAACCATTAAACTCTATGAAGATATTCTCACTGATGCAAATCAGTATGGTTTAGTGATCACCTTTCATGGCAGCACCATACCGCGTGGCTGGGAAAGAATGTATCCTAACTTCGTCACATCTGAAGCGGTACTGGCATCGGAGAACCTTGTTTTTCATCAAAATTCGTTAGATTTACATGCCTATAACGCAACTATTTTACCGTTCACTCGTAATGCTATTGGCGCTATGGACTTTGCCCCAGTGTTTTTAAACAAACGCTTATCTCAAGATCAAACAGTCGGCACTATTCGTAAAACCACAGATACATTTGAACTGGCAACAGGTGTGCTTTATCAATCACCAGTGCAACATTTTGGCCTGACGCCAAATAACCTTGAAGAGCAACCTCAATTTGTTCTTGATACTTTAAAGGCGATGCCAACGGTATGGGATGAAACACGCTATATTGCAGGTCAGCCAGGTCAAGATGTAACGATCGCAAGGCGTCATCAACAAACATGGTGGGTAGCAGCTGTGAATGGTGAAAATAAAGCCAAAACATTAGATATTGATTTACCTATGTTAGCAGGCAAAAAAGTCACATTGTTGTTTGATAACAAAAATGGCAGTGCAGGAACCAAGCAAGTCAAAGTAAGTAACAGTGGTAAGTTAACCTTAAACTTATTAGCTCAAGGTGGCGCACTGATTATTGGTCGCTAAATGTGAGTCAAAAGGCGATAAACAAAACCAAGTAGAGAAAAGCGAGCAGGTTGCTCGCTTTTTTTTGGCTATAGTTGCCTTGCTACCTTGGGCGTGCTAGATTTCGTCGGGTGTGGTGATGTACTACACCGCTTTGAGGACGACCTTAAAGCTGAAATTAAATTCGGGGACGACCCCATAAAGAGGTCGACCATGAATTGGATCCTACTTATTGCTGCTGGCTTACTTGAAGTCGCTTGGGCTTATGGCCTAAAACAATCAAACGGTTTTACTAAACCACTCATTTCATTCTTTACAATCTTAACCATGGCTGCGAGCTTCTATTGCTTAAGCGTGGCGCTTAAATCATTACCACTTAGTTTGGCTTATGCGGTTTGGGTAGGTATCGGCGTAATTGGCTCAGCAATTATTGGCATGACGCTATTATCAGAAGGCGTAAGCCTATTAAAAATTGCCAGCTTACTGCTGATTGCTCTTGGCATTATTGGTTTGAAATTAGCGAATTAATATTGTTTTACTTAAGCTGCTCAGTTTCACATCTTTAATTCAGGCAATAAAGCAAAGTGCTTAAGACTGATAGGTGTAGTGCACTAACCAACTGAACTACATATTTTAAATTTGGAAAATTAAGAATTGGTACGACCGAGTGGATTCGAACCACTGATTTTGGCGTGGGTCATAGAGAGCGGTAGTGCTCTAACCAACTGAGTTTCAACTGTATAATATTGATTTTAGGATAATGAAATTATGAGGATTTTGAATAAATTGGTACGACCGAGTGGATTCGAACCACCGACCTCTACCATGTCAAGGTAGCGCTCTAACCAACTGAGCTACGGTCGTACTGAGGTGTTAAAATCAAGAGTGGTGCAACCGAGTGGATTCGAACCACCGACCTATGGACCGGGCCGTTAAGAGTGGTAGTGCTCTTTCCTTTGGTTATACCTAAATCATGGTACAACCGAGTGGATTCGAACCACCGACCCCTACCATGTCAAGGTAGTGCTCTAACCAACTGAGCTACGGTTGTATTTTGATTTAAAACTGTTGTTAGCGTGGCTAAACAACGGAGGCTAATATATAGCGACTGGTTGTGTGAATCAAGCAGCTTTAGCTATTTTTGTGCTAAGTGCTGGTTTTTTATTCATAACGGACTAATTTCGCACGTTCTGTAAAAACCTTGCCACCAAGCAACATGGCTTTTCGCAGAGCGCTTAAGACTTTGTAAAATTGCGGCATTACTGTCGCTATCTACAAACTGTGCCATTTCGGTGTCATGCCATATTTGCTGGTAAAGAGGTTGTAGGGTTTCTAATCGACCCACTAAGAATGATTGATAAGGCTGTAGTTGCTCTAAATAAAACTTTTTAAACACATTACTTAGCGTTTGTGCCTTTTGTTTATTCTTATTTTCAGGGCAGAGCTCATCTTTTGAGTACTGCATGAGCAGCGCTGTTATTTGTTGATTGTAATGTGTTTGCACCCTTGCCGCAGAAATGAGTAGCTTGTTGTATTTAAAACGATTTAATACTTCGAGTTGGTTGATGATTTGCTCAGGCTCTATAGCGTTTATTTTGCCGGTATTAATTTGGTTGTTTAACTTAGCAATTTGCTCCATCGCGCTCACGGTTTCGCTAAAACCTGCGGTGTTTTCATCAATGTGAGTCGAACTTAGCTGCCAGCTTTGCTTAAACTCGGTTTCGTTGAGGAGCATAGCTTTAAAGTAGTTTGATAGGTTTGCTTGCTTTTGTACTGCGGTGAGTTTTATTTTTTCAAATAACTCATCTTGTTCATCAAAACTTTCTAAGCACTCATTTGCGCTTTGAATAAACTTAATTTGATAACTAAGAATGTTAGCAGGAGTTGCTGTTTTGCCGAGCTGGTTATTGTGCTCAGCGATAAGAGTTGCAAGTTTACATTGACGTAATTGGGCAAGCTCGAGCATGCCAATGGTTGCTTTATGTTCATTATTTTCAGTGAAGTAGTTAACAGTTATTGTACTTGGTTTAGATAGCTTAAAACTTTCGGTTTTAAGTACGTTTTCTAATCTTTGCGCGTAGGTGTGATTTACTTCACCGGAGGAGGGCGTGCAGGCAATAAGTGCCACACATGCTGTTGCGATTATAGAGTTTAAAAGGCTATTGGTTTTGCAAAAAAGGTGCATGTTTAAATCGCCTATGAACAGTGAACATCAACATAACTGCTGCGGCACTTAAACCCACAATAATGCCTATCCAAAAGCCATGAGGGCCCAGTGCTGGAACAATTAAATCTGTACGAGCAAGTACGAAGCCAAGCGCAAAGCCGATCAACCAATACGATACAAAGGTGATATAACCAATCGGTGCTGTGTATTTCAATCCACGTAAAATACCATTGGCAGAAACTTGCAGGGCATCTGGTAATTGATAGATACAAGCAAGTACCATGATTGAAGAGGCAAGTGCCAATACTTCAGGGTTGTCAGAATACAATTGGCTTATAATATCTCGAGCAAAAAAGGTCACACTTGCCAGTAAAAAAGCAATAATTGCCGCGAGAATATAACTCGTTTTAACGGCATTTTTTAACTGCTGATAATGTTCTTGGCCAAACAAATTGCCTATTCGAATGCTAATGGCAATTGAGAGGCTTAACGGCATCATAAACAGTAATGTCGTCACACTGGCTGCAATTTGGTGACCGGCAACAGCAACTGCACCTAAGTGCGCTATAAACAAAGGAATACAAGCAAATAGCGTTACTTCAAAAAAGGTAGCTAATGAAATTGGAATACCTACTTTGGTGATAGTCCATATAGTCGCGAGCTTTGGCGCTTTGAAATTGGCTAGCAATGCTTTGGCATCAATCTTTTTGTTAAAGTGACAATAAATAACCTGAGTTAACGCCATTGCTGTAAATACCAACGCCGTGGCAATACCACAGCCCGCGCCACCGTACGCTTGAAAACCTAATTTACCGTGGATAAATACGTAGTTGGCCGGAATATTAACCGCTAAGCCAATTAAACTAATGTAAAAAGCAGGTTTGGTCATTCCCATACCTTCAGTGATATTGCGATACACACTGAAAAGTAAAAAGCCAAAAATACCCCATTTAACAAAATGAATATATTGCTCGGCTAAGTCGGTAATAGACTTTGAAGTATCTAATTGACTTAGCACAGTATCAGCGAGGCTTGCCAGCCCTAAACCGATTATGGCAAGTACTAATGCCAGATACAGGCCCTGTTGAAAATAATGACTAATACCTTGTTTGTCGTTTGAACCAGCAAACTGCGCAATGATACCCGTTAACGCCAATAATATGCCTTGCAATGCAAGCATTAACGGATTCCAAATACCTGTTGCAATAGAAAGTGCCGCCAAGTCTGTTGCACTTACTTGGCCTGCCATCACGGTATCAACAACCGTCATTAAAATAAGGGTTACCTGTGCCAAAAAAACAGGAATGGCTAACGAAATTAACCTTTTGGCTTCCCAACTACAAAAAGACATAAATTACACGACTAAATAAACAGACAGCCATTGTAATCTATTCATAGATCAATAAAAATCGCAGTTATCCATTTAATGAAAAAAAGAGAAAGCGATGTTCACTGGAATTGTGCAAACGCAAGCCGTTGTGGTTGACGCTACTAACCAAGGCGGTGTATTGAGGCTAGCTTTAAAAGTAGATCAGCAATATGCTGAAAACTTGAATATCGGCGCGAGCATAGCCATTAATGGTTGTTGTTTAACCGTGGTGAAGTTTGCATCAGACACGAAAGGCTGCTGTGTTATAAATTTTGATGTGATTGATGAAACATTGAAGTTAACCAACCTAGGTATGCTGGCTGTCAATGATACGGTGAATTTTGAACGTTCAGTGACTTTTGGTACTGAACTGGGCGGGCATATCGTGTCTGGTCACATTCATTGTATGGCCGAGATACTTTCAATTAACCACTTTCAAGATAACTGTAAAATGCAATTAGCATTAGCAAAAGAGTGGCAAAAATACGTGCTTTATAAGGGATTTGTGAGCGTTAACGGGGCAAGCCTCACTGTAGGTGAAGTTGATGAGCAGGGATTTTGGCTACACCTGATCCCAGAAACACTCTCTATTACCAATCTCGATAACTACCGCGAGGGTGATAAGTTAAATATCGAAGTTGATCAGCAAACTTATACCATTATCAACACGGTCGAAAATTATCTCTCGCAACAAGCAAAATAAATACAATAAACGAGCTAAATAAGTATAAAAACGAGCAAATTAAAAAATTTGCTCGTCGTCACTATCGACATGTAATTCGAGTTTGTTATGTGCGTAATCTATATGCATATTTAAATGAATGGGATTGCAACATGCTGCGCAATCTTCATAGTAATCTTGGTCACCGTCGCTTGCATCAAGTGCAACATGAATGTGGTGGCCACAGTGAGGGCATGAAATCCGTTGTGTGTATTGGTCTTTCATCAGCTTTTACCTTAATCAGGCATGCCTGAGTTCGTTAAATTGCAATCTTCGTTAAACCCTAACTCATCAAAAATGAATCTAGATTTAATTAGATTGATATAACTCACTAACCGAATAGATGTAAGCGTAGTGCTACCAATTCGGTTAGCATCTTTATTAATACGCTTTATAAGCTAAATATAGCTGTGTTTAGCGGTTTGTGACATTCCTTTTACAGTGAATTCTCGCTTATTTCAGTAGCTGATCAATTTGTTGTTTTGCTTCAGTAAGATAGTGCCCTGCAAAAATATAGGCATTATTGAGCATAGGGTATAGTTGATAGATGGCTCTACGTTGCTCGTAACCTACCTGCAGAGGATAGATTTCGTTATAGGCATCATAAAAGCTATCAGGCAGTGGCGCATATAGCTCACTCATTGCTATATCGCATTCCCGATCACCATAATAACAAGCAGGGTCAAATACACTGGGAACATTATTATAAAAGCCCATATTTCGACGCCAAAAATCTCCGTGTAATAAGGAAGGCTCTACAACATGGCTATGCAGTGCGTCTTTAACAAAAGCGATGAAGGTGTCTTGATTGACAAGCTCAATGCCTTTTTCTTGTAATAACTGTAATTGCCAACCAATGCGCTCTTCAGCAAAAAATACATCCCATTTTTTGTGCCAGCGATTTGGTTGTAGAGTAGGGCCAAGGAAGTTGTCGTTATCTAAGCCGAACATAGCTTGGGTATGCTTTTGGTGTAAATGGGCAAGGTGCTCCCCCATTTCATGCCAATTGGTATGGGGCTGTTTATCAAGCTCTAACCATTCAAGCACGATAAATGAAAACTCAATATTGCAACCTGTGGTGATGCAATCTGGGATCATAAATAAGCTTTCTTGGGTTAATAGCTCAAGATTAAAGGCTTCGCACTCTAGGCGCTCCAGATCACTCAAGTGAGCGACTTTCACAAAAAAGTGGTGTAGATCATCACCAATTTGGAAGTATTTGTCGTTATTGGGTGATTGTAATTGGCGCTTAAAGGTATGCTTAAAATCAAAGTGCATCGCTTGGCTAATCTGTTCATTCACCGAATTCCACATAATTTTGTTCACCTTTTAACCATATAATTAAACTATGGCAAAAAGACGATGAATTAACAAACCCATAGCGTTAATATTGTTAAAGTTTATCGAAGTATTTATGAGGGATCAGATGAATAAAAGTCTCATTACTAATTTAGTGGCGCTTGCCTTAGTATTAGTCGGATTTTTATTTGAACAAGCAATTGTGCTTTCTGTTGGTTTATTTGCGTTATCGGGCGCAGTAACTAACTGGCTTGCTATTCACATGCTATTCGAAAAAGTACCATTTTTATACGGCTCTGGGGTTATCACTTTAAAGTTTGCGTCTTTTAAGGTGGCTATTCGTAACCTGATCATGACCGAGTTCTTCGCCGAAGAGAAAATAGATCAGGTCATGGCGCTCGCTAAGCCAAATATTGATTTAGAGCCTGTGATCAGTGAAGTTAATTTAAGTCCGGCTTATGACTCATTAATTGAGGTTATCGAAAACTCACAATTTGGTGGCATGCTGTCGATGTTTGGCGGCCGTGATGCGCTCGAGCCAATGCGAGAGCCCTTTATTGAAAAAATGAAAGCAGCGGTGATTGATATTTCTAAGAGCGACGAATTTAAAACGATTCTAGATGAAAAGCTATTTGCCAACTCTCATCTTGGTGGCTCATTACACGGTACAGTTGAGCGTTTAGTAGATGAGCGTCTGAATGAGCTTACGCCAACCATGGTGAAAGATATTATTCAAACCATGATCAAAGAACATTTAGGTTGGTTAGTGATTTGGGGTGGGGTGTTTGGCGGCTTATTTGGCCTGATCGCTGCGCTCGTTTAACAAAGAAGAAACTTGTAGCAGGCCTTTAAAGACCTGCTACAGTGAATTCATCATTATTTAGAACCAGCAATAACAATCACTGTGTCATCAGATACTCTAGCAATATCTTGAATACTTGTTTTTGTTGCTGTTTCAAAATTTAAGTATTTCGCAGAGTTATGAAAACCATAAGTGCTTGCAAACTTATCAGTCGTCATATCATTGCAAAGTAGTTTTTCTGTCATTACTCGTTTGCTTAAGCGTAGATCGCGCATTGTGCTTGATACGTTTAATGGTTTGTTAGAAGCAATGGCCATGCAAGCTTGCGTGCCAGGCGAGTTATCTGCTGCGACAAATTGTGCTGCACTTGCATCAGTTGCTGCTAATGAAGAACCTAAAATTAATGCTGTACCGAGTGCTGTAGTTAACGTATTCATCTTTCTCTCCAGTTGTTGTCCGTATTACGTTTAGTATGTGCGACCTCGCTTTTATGGATACTTCACACTTCCTGTTTGCTGGGCACATTTAAAGTATTACGCTAAACAAGAACAATTGCTGTTAATGAAAATCGACAAGATGTAAGTAAGTATGTAGATGTGAACAAGTAAAACTAACCGCTTGATAAGTGCTATTTTAAAGTGTGAATTTTGACACAAATAGGCTGAAATTTTTTTTCATTTATTTTTTAAAACGTGTTTTGGCTCGTATTAAAGGCTTAATTTTTACGTAGCTTTTACATTTAAGTATTAACTCTAGCTTTTCTTAAAAAGGCTATTCAGAGTATAAGGAGCATGAGTGACCACAAAATTAGCAGGCTATTATCAACAAGCCTATGCATCTGAATCAAAACACTTTAATCAATGTTTTTATTGTGGTTGTGAAGCAACTGAGCGAGATTTTTGTCCGCCATTGCATATGCTGCAAAGCATTATAGATTTAGGCGAAGAGGCTGAATTTATATCAATTCCAGCATGTTATGAGTGCTTTGCATTACTGCATAACGAACGAGTGCTGACTATTGATGGGCGAGTGACAAAGCTTAAAAAGAAACTCTCAACAAAGTATGCAAAAGCGCTGAGAATTTATCACATGTGGCATGAGAGTGAACTTCACGATATGAGTGATGAGTTTGTGCACAGTATTAAAGCAGGCATGAAGTTAGGTGCAGAGGCAGCTGAGCGACTTGCATTTCAAGGTTTCAGCTATGCAACTGAAGATGCCAGTGTCACTATTCGTGAGAAGCGTGCCGAATTTGATGTGCAAGGCAAAGTCTTTTATGACTTTAAAGACGCGCTTAATTACTGCATTAATGATTTACAAGTCGACAGAACAGAATTCTATAAGCTGGTGGTAGAAGATTACAATGGCGATTTTAACCGTGCATTGAGTCAATACCGCCATCGACACGAAAAAGTAACCGCAGCTAACGATGCTGATTCACTGATTAAAAGTTTTGCCAAGCAGCATAAGCAAAACTCAGACTTTGTAACTCGAACTGTGAAACATTTTATCAACAAAGATCCGAGCTTAACGACCGAAGGTGCGTTAGAGCAGCTATATAACAACTACATAAAGAAATAGCGCTCTGTGAGGCTGGTTGTTCGTCTTGAATATTGGTGACTGGCCTCGTTTACTCGCATTAGAATTAACAATTAGTTAAAGTAATTAAATAATAAAAAAGAGGAACGTAAGAATGCAGAAATTTGCACCATCCTTGTTGGTTATGGCGCTTGGTGTCGCGTTAGCGGGTTGCCAAGACAATGGCCCACAAGATCCAAAAGTCTCAATTAACAAAAACCCATACCCAAGCACTTATCAACCACTTGCATCACAAAGTACGTTAATCACTAATGCCACTGTTTTAACCGGCACAGGTGAACGTTTAGATGACGCAGATGTATTCTTTGTTGATGGAAAAGTACAACAAGTAGGTAAAGACCTTTCTGTTCAAGCTGATAAAACAATTGATGCACAAGGCAAATGGGTAACACCGGGTATTATTGACGTGCACTCACATTTAGGTGCATACCCAACTCCATCGGTGGCATCTCACCAAGATGGTAATGAAATGACCAGCCCTGTGACTGCAGAAGTATGGGTTGAGCATTCAGTATGGCCACAAGACCCTGGTTTTAACCGTGCTCGTGAAGGCGGCATTACGTCATTACAAATTCTACCAGGTTCAGCAAACTTAATTGGTGGCCGTGGTGTAACGCTTAAAAACATTCCTTCGCACACAATGCAAGGTATGAAATTCCCTGAAGCACCGTATGGTTTAAAAATGGCATGTGGTGAAAACCCTAAACGTGTTTATGGCCGCAAAGGTGTTTTACCATCAACGCGTATGGGTAACATGGCGGGCTATCGCACAGCGTGGATTGAAGCGACTGAGTACAAACGCGAGTGGGATAAATACGAAAGTGATTATGCCGCGGGTAAAAACCCTGCAGCACCTCATCGCGACATTAAGCTAGATACGCTAGCTGGTGTGTTAGAAGGTGACATTTTAATTCATAACCACTGCTATAAAGCAGAAGAAATGGCCATGATGATCGACCTTGGTAAAGAGTTTGGTTATCACTCAGGTACTTTCCATCACGGTGTTGAAGCATACAAAATTGCTGATTTACTTGCCCAGAACGGTAACTGTGCGGCACTTTGGCCTGATTGGTGGGGCTTTAAAATGGAAGCCTACGACATGGTTCAAGAGAACGTAGCAATTGTAGATGCTGTTAAAAATTCATGTGCCGTTGTTCACTCTGATTCTGATACAACTATCCAACGCTTAAACCAAGAAGCCGGTAAAGTGATGTATCGCGCAAATGATGTGGGCTATGATATCTCTGAGCAACACGCAATCAAGTGGATCACTTCAAACGCGGCTAAATCGCTAGGTATTGATGATAAAACAGGGTCACTTGAAGCAGGTAAGCAAGCTGATGTGGTTATTTGGAACCAAAACCCATTCAGTGTTTATGCGAAAGCTGAACAAGTATTTATCGATGGTGCCAAAGTTTATGATCGTAACGATGATAAATACCAAGCACAAAGTGATTTCATGCTAGGTCAAAAATAGGAGTAACATTGATGACAAAATTAACTAAATCATTAAAGCTGTCACTTGTTGCTGCTGGCTTATTTTCTGCGACAGCAAGTGCTGCATCGGTAGCGATTGTAAATGCAACACTACACACTTCAACAGAGCAAGGCGTACTTAAAGGCGCAAGCGTTGTTATTGAAGATGGCAAAATTGTTGCTATTAACCCTGCGTCTATCAACGCGGATACAACCATTGATGCAAAAGGCCAAATCGTGACTGCTGGCTTTATTGGTACTATGAACCAATTAGGCTTAGTCGAAGTGGGTGCTGTTGCAGGGTCGCGTGATGGTGGTGACGACAAAGCGGGGATTGATTTTGATCCAAGCCTTGCATTCAACCCACGCAGTAGCTTAATTCCTTATGCACGCAAAGGCGGCATTACTCAAGACGTGATTGTACCAAACGGCGGTGACAGTATTTTTGCGGGTCTTGCATCTGTAGTTGATCTATCAGGTAGCTTTGAAAGCGTAAATAAAAAGCAAGTTGCACTTGTTGTTCATTTAGGTGAAAAGAGCAAAGGCTCACGTGCTATGTCGATGAAAACACTTATCGACAAGCTTGAAGGCGAAAAGTCTGCTAAAAAAGATGACAAAAAAGAGCCATCAACAGAGCAAAAAGTGCTAGCAGCTGTGCTTTCGGGTGATATGCCGCTGATTGCGAGTGTTCAACGCGCATCTGACATCTATGAACTTGTAAAGCTAAAAGAAACCTATGGCATCAATTTAGTGATTCATGGCGGTGATGATGCTGTTGTGGTTGCGGATGCTCTAGCTAAAGCGGATGTACCTGTGATCATCAGTTCTATGGCTAACTTACCGGGTAGCTTTGACTCATTACATGCAAACCTTGCTAACGCAGGTAAGCTTGAAAAAGCCGGTGTAAAAGTCATTATTGGTGTTGCTGGTGACTCAAGTCACAATGTATACCAATTACGTTTTGATGCAGGTAATGCCGTGTCATACGGTATGAGCCAACAAGGTGCACTTAGCGCAGTAACCAGCAATATTGCTGATGTTTTTGGTTTAAACTCAGGCGCAATTGCCAAAGGTAAACGTGCAAACCTAGTTATGTGGTCTGCAGATCCATTTGAGCTAAACTCACACGTAAGCAAAATGTGGATCAACGGTGAAGAGGTTTCAACCGAAGCGCGTCAAGACAAACTACGCGATCGTTATACAACTGATTCAGCGATGCCACGCGCTTATACTAAATAAGCGTTCAGCATATGAAAAAGGCCGCAAACTTGCGGCCTTTTTAATACATATTTTCAAAGTAAAAGCTAAAAAATTAGATTACTTAGTTTATAAACGCTAAGGCCAAATATAAGCAGTATTACTGGCACAATTACAAGGTTAAGTAACAGCGAATTAGTGTAGCCTTTCATCACCGATTTTTGATTTACCAACCAAACAAGGTAACAGGTTACAATTGGCAGTAATAAACCATTGGCAGCTTGCGCAAAGATGATTACCGCAACTGGGTCAAGCCCAAGTGATGCGACCAGTGCACCAAAAACAAGGATAGTGATAGCAACCAGTTTAAAACGTGTATCACTCATTTGTGTTGACCAACCAAGCATGCCGCATACAGCATAGGCACCCGCAAGTGGTGCGGTGATTGCACTAGTAAGCCCGGCAGCACATAAACCGATAGCAAAGAAATAATGAGCCATACCACCTAGAAGTGGCTCAAGCTGCACAGCCATATTGGCCGCTGAAATTTTACCTGCATCGGTACCGTAAAATGCCACAGAGGCTGTTGATAAGATAGCTAACGTGATTATGCCACCTAAAGTTATCGAAATACCGGTATCAAGGTTTGTTTCTTTGATAACTTTGTCGATATTTTTTGAACTATCGTGTTTTTCTGCAAGTACCCCAGAGTGTAAAAACAGGTTGTAGGGCACAATTGTTGTGCCTATTAAGGCAAGTACCGTGGTAATTGAATTATCAGGTAAGCTAGGTATAAATCCTTTTAGCACTTCGCCAAGTGGCGGAGCCGCCATCACCAGCGTTGAAATAAACACTAAACTCATCAACACCACTAAAACAATTAACGCACCCTCAATGACTTTATGTTTGCCAGTGTACAAAAGAACTGCACTTAAAATTGCAATAAGGGGAGTCCAGAGTAATGGGCTTACAGAAGGTAGTATTTCTTGCAGTCCTAAACTTGCACCAGTCAGATTACCAGCTTCATAAGCTGCACTGCCAATGCCAATCGCACTTATTACTAATATTACAGCCAGGGCTTTAAATACCGGTGTTTGAATGGTGGTTCTAAGTGCAGAGGCTAAATCTAGCCCAGTAGCCACACCAAGACGAGCTGCCATAGATTGCAGCAAAATAGTCGCTATTACGGAGAACAATAACGTCCAAATAAGAGCAAAGCCAAAATTAGCACCAGCAACACTTGCCGTGGTGATGGTACCTGGGCCAATAAAAGCAGCGGTGACCAGAAGTCCGGGACCTAAACGCATAAAAAACCTTTATTATTAGAGTTTTAGTATTTTTGTGGGGGAATATTATTCATACCACAAAATGATCAATAGGTAAGGGTAAAGGCTCTTAAGGCTGCGGTAAAGTAGAAATAGCAACAAGGTTAACCTTAATCGAAATTTAAGAAAATTGAATAATGCTAATTGCAAGTAAGTCTTATTTAAGTTATTTTGTTGTATATGCAACTATATGTGGTGAATGCTTTTGGAAAACAATAAACACCAAGCAGAAGTGCCTTTAACGGTCTCTATGGGACATTTAACAGGTTTAGCGAGTCGTTTATTTAATCGGCTTTTAACTTCTCGGTTTAAGCAGGCAGGTATAAATATCACTGCGGAACAATGGGGAGTGATCTTAACTTTAAAGCAATATGGCTCCATATCACAGAGCCAAATCTGTGACATTTTGTATCTTGAAAAATCAAGCGTAAGCCGCTCAGTAGAAGTATTAGAGAAAAATGGCTGGATTATGCGAGTTAAGTCACAAACAGATAGCCGTACTAAATTGGTTAACCTGACAGAGCAGTCACTCGATGTTGTAAGCGAATGCACAAAAATTGCTCAGGGTGTATTAGATGATTCTCAAAATCATATTGATCTTAAAGGTTTAAATGAATCGCAAGAGCTATTAGTTAAGGTTGTCTCAAATCTTCGATCTTTGCTCAAATCTTAAATTATATTTTTTATTAATAAGGAATTAGTATGTCTAAAAGAAATGCATTAATTACAGGTGGTGCGCGTGGTATTGGTGCAGCTTGCGCAAAGGCATTGGCTGCTGAGGGTTACCGAGTATTTATTAATTATGTAAATAGCTCAGAAGTTGCAAACAAGCTTGCTGATGAAATTATCGCAAATGGTGGTGAGGCTTTTGCTGTTAAAGCAGACGTCCGAGATCCGCTTCAAGTTGAAGAAATGATCAACAATATTAGCCAGTATGGCGGAGTTGATGCACTTATCTCAAATGCGAATATGAGTTTTACTTCGAAGCCATTTCTTGATCAAACTTGGCAAGAATTTTCTCAAAAATTAAATGATGAAATGTTTGCGGCTTACAACACAGCTCAACTTGCAGCTAAAGTAATGAAAGAAAAGCAGTTTGGTCGATTAATATTTATTTCAAGTACTTTATCAGAAATGCCAGCACCCGCTTTTATTGCCCATGGTACTGCAAAAGGCGCGCTTGATAGTTTCAATAAATATTTGGCTCAAGAGCTTGGCCCTTATGGGATCACTTCAAATATTGTCGCGCCTGGTCTTGTAGAAACAGATGCAACAAAAGAAGCGCCAGAAGAGTTTAAAGAAATGATTAGGCAACACACTCCAACTCAAAAAATTGCTCAACCTGAAGATGTTGCGAATACAGTGAGCTATTTAGCAAGCGAGAAAAGTGGCCATATCACAGGCACTTACAACCCTGTTTGTGGTGGTGCTTATATTCAATAATTTGAATAAACGTACAGCAAAACTAACGGTGCTTTTTAAAGCACCGTTTTAGTTTAGCGACCTGTTAAAATAAATTTAGTTTTATTAAGTTTCAAATAATACTCACATTTATTATTACTTCATAAATTGCTCAGCAACGCTGTAAAATTTATACACTTTGCGAACAATTGGTACTGCAAAAGCTAAATCATATAAATAACCAATTATAAATCAGTGCTTTAAATTGGTTGGTTTTTTGCAAGGAATAGGCATTCATGTTGTCATAGAAAAGGAAATGAAGATGCCTGAACTTACTTTTTCAGCTTATGCGGCTGTGTATGTTTTTCTAATTATGCTTACTATTCAGTGGATAGTTGCAGCTGTCACAAAAGCCAAACAACCCAATGCGGTGCCTGGTAAACTCGATAATTCATTAAGTCATGACAGCTTTGTGTTTCGTTCACATCGCACATTTATGAATACCTTAGAAAATAGCCCGTTATTTTTAGGTACCGTATTTCTGGGGTTCTTTTTAAACTTGAACAGCAGCGCATTTGCACTGTGTATTTGGATGTATGTGATAGCCAGAATCATTCATATGCTGCTGTATTATGGTGTGGCTACTGAGAAGAATCCAAGCCCACGCAGCTATTTCTTTTTAATCGCTGCTTTGGCAAATATTGTGATGCTAGTTCTGATTGGTTTACGTTTGATTTAAACAGCATTGCTAACATATAAAAAAGGCATTGAAAGAATACTCATTCAATGCCTTTTTTAATAGTGAAAAACTAGCTACTCAACGCCGATAAAGCCACCGGTTTGATGTGACCATAAGGCTGCATAGATGCCACCTTGGGCAATTAATTGCTCATGAGAGCCTTGTTCAACCACACCACCTTCATCAAGTACAATGAGCCTATCCATTTGCGCAATAGTTGATAAACGGTGTGCAATGGCAATTACTGTTTTGCCAGTCATTAAATCGTCTAGGCTGGTTTGAATCGCAGCTTCTACTTCAGAATCAAGGGCACTGGTTGCTTCATCCAATATAAGAATTGGCGCATCTTTTAGAAGCACTCGTGCAATAGCAATACGTTGACGTTGACCACCAGAAAGCTTCACACCGCGTTCACCAACTTGTGCGGCAAAGCCTTTATTGCCTTTGCTATCTTCTAGGTCTTCGATGAACTCAAGTGCTTTAGCTTGCTTTGCGGCAGCGAGCATTTCATCTTCAGTAGCATCGGGCCTGCCATATAGAATATTATCTTTTACTGAGCGGTGTAACAACGAGGTATCTTGCGTTACCATCGCAATGTGCTTACGTAAGCTTTCTTGGCTTACCTCAGCGATGTTTTGACCATCAATGCGAATTGTGCCTGAGTCAACATCATAAAAGCGCAGTAATAAATTAACTAAGGTAGATTTACCTGCGCCAGAGCGACCCACTAAACCTATTTTTTCACCCGGTTTGATGTCTAGATTTAAACCATTGATAACAGGACCGCGATGGGTTTCGTTGGCAGCTTTACCATAGTTAAATTGCACATTATCAAAGCTTATTGACCCATTATTAACTGCAAGGGTACTCGCGTTTTCTTTATCATCCACTTCAATCGGTGTTGATAGCGTTTTCATACCATCAGCAACAGTACCAATGTTTTCAAATAGACTACTGATCTCCCACATGATCCACTGTGCCATACCGTTTAATCTCAGTGATAAACTTACCGCAATGGCGATAGCACCAACACTGATGGCGCTAATTGACCATAGATACAAAGAGAGGGCTGCAATACTGAATACCAATAAATAATTTAGCGTGTTAATAGAGAAGTTTAGGCTAGTAACTAAGCGCATCTGCTTGTATACCGGCTGTAAAAACACATCCATGCTATCTTTTGCATATTGCTCTTCTCGCTGCGTGTACGAGAACAATTTGATAGTCGAAATGTTGGTGTAACTATCCACCACACGGCCGGTCATTTCTGAGCGTGCATCAGCTTGCGAGCTGGCTACTTTTTTTAGCTTAGGAACAAAATACATTTGAATAGCGGCGTATAAAACCAGCCAAATCAATAATGGCAACATTAAACGCCAGTCAGATTCTGCGACCAAAAACACCATAGCACCAAAGTAGACCACGATATACATAAGTACATCGAGCAATTTCATCACTGATTCACGAACAGCTAATGAGGTTTGCATCACTTTTGTCGCAATACGGCCAGCAAATTCGTTTTGATAAAAACTAACACTTTGGCGAAGCAAATAACGGTGGGCTAACCAACGGATAGACATAGGGTAGTTGCCAAGCAGTGCTTGATGTAACACCGCTGAGTGAAAGAACACGACAATAGGTAACACCACCAGCAACATAACCGCCATTTTTGTAAGTTCAGCCTGCTGTTCAACAAACAAGGTATCTGGGGTATATTCGCCAAGCCAATCGACCAGTTGCCCCATGTAACTAAATAGCGATACTTCTAAAATAGCGAGTGCTGCGGCGCTTAACGACATTAGCAGCAATGAAAGCTCCATGCCACGTGTATAATGACGGCAAAAAGCAAATAAGCTATTAGGTGGCTGTGAGGGTTGCTCTTTAGGAAACGGATTAGTCATCCGCTCAAATAAACGATACATAGACGACGCTTTTTAAAAAATCAAAGTGGCCTTACTATATCATTTGAGTGGTTTTTTAGCAGTTCATTTAATTTAAAAACTAAGATTAAAATCTATCAACTATTCAGTTATTTACATCTAGTGCGAGAAATGAAAATATAATAAGAAAAAGGAATTAATGATGAAAAAGTTGCTTTGTATGCTGTCCCTCGTTTTTAGCTTACCGCTTTGTGCCCACCAAACCGACACCCACATATTTAAGGGCAAAAAAACCGCCATCGAGAAACCTGTAACGGTGACATTACCTGATGGCTATCAGGAGTCAAAAAAGTACAATGTTATCTATGTGTTACATGGCTACAGTGGAAATCACAGCGATTGGACTAAGCTGACAAACATTGAAAAACTGGCAGACCAATATGATGTCATCATTGTTAACCCTGATGGCAATTTTGGTTCGTGGTATCTCGATTCTGATATCGACAAAAGCTCGCAATACGAAACCTACATCGCAGACGATTTACTAAATTATATCGATTCTAAATATTCGACCAACCGGTCTAAAAGTGGCCGTGCAATCACAGGCTTATCAATGGGGGGCTTTGGTGCTTTGCACATTGCAATAAATCACCCAAACCTGTTTGCTGCAGTTTCAGGAATATCTGCTGGGGTTGATGTTAGGCCCTTTAGTGCAGAGTTTGACCTTGCAAAAGTACTAGGCAGTTACGCTGAAAACAAAGAAAAATGGGATAGCATTGCCATTATTAACAACCTCCATAAAATTGCTGCTGGCAATACGGCATGGAAAAAGGGCGCGGATACCTTACCTATTATGCTTGATATAGGCGTTGATGACTTTTTTATTGAGCAAAACCGAGCGCTACACCAGGCGATGTTAAAAATGCGCATCCGCCATGACTATGTTGAACGTCCGGGCATTCATGACTGGCACTATTGGAATAAAGTGATTGCCTATCAATTTTTATTCTTAACCTCTCATATGGCGCCATAAAAGATGTTTCAACGTATTCTTGTGTTAATTGCTATCGGCTTTTTTGGTTTTATTGGTTGGGTTATCTATCTTGCCAACACTGGGCAAAAGTCGGTGTTTTTCGAACTCGTTGCGGCAATTCCTTACGGTGATAAGTTGGGGCATTTTTGTTTATTTGGACTACTTACGCTATTCATCAATCTTGCCTTTAAGTTTAAAACAATGAACGTTGCTGGGCGGCCTATTTATTTAGCAGTGTTGATTGTTAGTACATTTGTGATTTTAGAAGAGCTAAGCCAGAATTTTGTCGAATCTCGAACGCTAGACTTTGTCGATTTAATTGCTGACTTTGCGGGTATTGCGGTATTTAGCGCTATTTCAGCTTGGCATTGCAAAAAGTTATATCCAACTAAGGTCTAAACTTTCAGTGACTTGTTAGGTTTCGTCTATACTCAGTGTAGACCTAGCTTAAAAGTTGCGTATGAACAAAGATACCTCGGATTATTTGTCAGACATTATTGAGCTTCTACTCGATGCAGTATGCGTAGTTGATGCCAAAGGCACGTTACTTTTTACTAATCCAGCCTTTGAAACAATTTTCGGATACGCGCCAGAAGAAGCCATCAATAGAAACATGCTCGACTTTGTCTATCCAGAAGACAGAGCCAAAACCATCAATGCCATTAATCAAATAGTGGTTAATGATCAGCACCCACGATTTGAAAACCGCTGGGTTAGAAAAGATGGCAGAGTAGTGCACGTTTTGTGGTCTGTTTATTGGTCTAAAGAAAAACAAGTCAGAGTGGCTATTGCTTATGACATTACAGAGCAAAAAAAGCTCGAACAAAAATTGATTTATATGGCAGGGCACGACCCTCTGACCGATCTTCCCAACCGCAGTTTCTTAACCACCCAGCTTGAAGAATCATTGTCGATTGCGAACACCATTTCAACTGTGATTGCAGTACTGTTTATTGATATTGATGGCTTTAAGCAAGTTAATGATATTCATGGTCATGGCGCTGGCGACAAACTATTAAAAACCATTGCCATGCGTATTCGTCATGTTCTCAAAAAAGAAGACAGTGTAGGGCGCTTAGGTGGCGATGAGTTTGTAGTTATCCTCAATAGCATTAAACACAAAAAAGACGTCATCGAAATGGTTGATGAATTGATAGCTGAGATTTGCCAACCCTTAATTTATAACGATGCAGAGCTTATTTACTCGCCAAGTATTGGTGCCGTATTGTTCCCCGAGCATTATGGTGACGCAGAATATCTCATTCAGTGTGCCGATAAAGCCATGTACAAAGCAAAGTATGAAGGGGGTAATCGCATGGTGTTTTATAATGAAGGAATAAAGTTACCCGGCGCTAAAAGCACAGGGTAACTTTGGAGTGAACGCAGTGTTATTTACAATAAGTACTTGGCACGCAGGATTTGAATGTCTTCATCGCTTACGTCTAATTCAGCTTGAATGTAATTAAGTACACTTCCGTGTTGCTGCTCCATGCTCTCAATTGCAGATTCAAGTAAAGGCTGAGTGACCCCTTTAAGTGGCATCGCTACTTCTTTTGGTAGGCTGGCAAAAAACTGCATCATTGCTGCATATTTTGGGTCCATTTTGCCAGTGTCTTTAGCAAGCATATTTTCAAAATCGAGGTAGTCGTTTGATGCAAGATAGTCATTCATAATTGTCTGTTGATCAACGCCTAGCACAGTTAAAATCAATGCAGCACTGATACCTGTACGGTCTTTTCCTGCCGTACAATGGAACAATAAACCGCCGTCTTTATTTACTAAGCGGTCGAACATTTGTGTGTAGTTTTGCTTTTGGTCTTCTACAATTCGCGGGTACATTTGTACCATCACATTTTCGAGCTTTTCACGGCTTAGGTTAGGGTCACGAAGCACTTTGCCGATTTGTCCCATATCAAAGTCCATTTCGTAGTCACGGTCGATGATTTCGACCTTATCAGCAGCCCACACTGTCACTTCTGAATCTCGCTCTGAATTAGCACGAAAATCAACAAGGGTATCGATATTTAAGCTATTGATAAGCGCATAGTCGTCGTTTGTTAGATTCGCTAAAACCCCAGAACGGTAAATTTTGCCCCATTTTACAGTGCGGCCATCTTGGGTTTTGTAGCCGCCTAAGTCGCGGAAGTTACGGCCACCTTCAAGTGGAATTAGTCGCGTTGTGGTCATAGTTACTTCACCATTTTCTGGTTTTACAAAAAAGTAGTAACGCTGATGCTCATCACTTGGTGACCAATTAAATACATTGGTAGTAATATCATCAGCAATGAGTATTGCATTCGTTAAATCGGGTGTTGTTGATACCAGCACATCAACAGCTGCAGGGACATCTTGCTGCCAGCTAATTTGGTAGTTTTCATTATTAAAATTAGTTTGCGCAGATTCAATAGCGACTTTAGGCGCAGTTGCTGTGCAAGCTGCAAGTGTTGATGAGACTAAAGCAGCAATGGCAATCTTTTTAAATATTGTTTTCATGGTTATTCCTTAGTTATTACTCGGCTCAGAGCGATTAAACTCTGAGCTGAAAATTCAAAAGTAGGTTAGAAGTTGATGCGAACACCCGCCATATAACGGCGGCCGTAGCGTTCAATTTGGTTAGGGGTGGCTTCTGTGCCGATGTAACGCACGTCAATTTCATCGGTAAGGTTGTTGATGTTGGCGTAAAAACTCACATCTGAACCATACACAGGCTCTGCTAATGTGTAACTCAGTGAAAGGTCTAAACGGGTCTGTGCTGCCCAATATTCACCCATGCTGTCGTTTTCTGTGGTTGATAACCAATCATCACGATACTGATAATTTAATCGCGCGGAGAATAGGTCGTTTTCATAGTAAACAGAGCTGTTGAAAATCATGTCTGATGTGCCTGGTAAACTAAAGCTGCTACCTGAAAGCGTGGTAAATTCACTGTCTAAGAGGGTTAGGTTGGCAGAGAAACCAAAACCATCCCAACTTTCAGAGATAAAATCGCTGGCTTGGCCAATAAAGTTAAGCTCGATACCTTGGAAGTGACCTTCGTCACCATTGATAAACCCTGTGTATTTCCATTGTTCACCGGCAAATTCACTTATGTAGTTACCTGCATCTACATAGGTCGTATCCGCATAAATCACATCATCAATGTGTCGGTAGAAAGCGCCTACTGCAGCAAGACTTGCATCGCCTGAATACCACTCTAATGACATATCAGCACCATATGAAGACTCTGCCTCTAAGAACGGATTACCCCCCGAGATGGTTTGCTCTGTGGTATCAATCGATGCTGATGCGCGCCATTCATTGTAAGTAGGGCGGCTCATACCCGTTGAAAGTGCGGCTCTGAATTAAACTTGATCAGATAAATCAACATTTAAATTCACACTCGGTAATACTTCGGTGAAGGTATCAGAATGTTCTCCTTCTGGACCACTGCTGGTGTAGTCAGTACTTTCAATACGTACCCCACTGACTAAAGAACCCCATTTGAATTGATTGGTCACCATGGCATAGGCGGTAGTGATGTTTTCATCAATATTTATTTTGCTGGCGTTATCTGGGGTGACTGTAAGTCCACCTGATGCGCTTTCTAAATCTGCTCTAAGCTGTTTATTGTCGAAGTAAGTGCCGTTAATGCTGTTTGTGAAATCTGTATGCCACGCTTGATCAGTTACATAGTCACTTGGATTGATCCCATATAGTGATCCCATGCCACCATTTGTGCCATAGCCATGTGCTTCACGCTGGTCATGGCCTAGCCCCATTTTAAAGGTGTTGTTATGCCCTGCGAAAGTAAAGTCAGTTTCTGCGTCTAGTTTAAATTGCAAGCTATCAATCGATAACGCACTGCCGTAAACCAGCAGCATTTCGTAGCCATAATCTATATCATTAAGGGAAGTGCCTGGTGCAAGTGTGACAAGAGGGTCGTTAATATCTGTTACATCATAGCTTGCGACCGCTGCGCCATATAAACTATAAGGCAGGGGTAAAAACACATCGTTTTCGGTTTTTGTGAAGTTTGTACGCGCTTCTAAAAACCAATCACCTAACTGGAGATCAGCACCAAGTGTGTTGGTCCATGTTGAGTTCTCATACAAACCATACTCTAAAGAGCGGCTTACCATGGCAAGGCCTGTGCCTGTTTCACCTGCAGCTAGGTTGCTGCCCGCAGCTTCTGCACCGCCTGCAAAATCAAACACATACTGGTTGCGCTCTTCATGATCTTGGAATTTACTGTATAGCGTGCTGAAGAAAAAACGGTTCATTGAATCGCTCGGACGATATTCAAATCGGCCACCATAGGCTTCGTCTTCACGTTTTACTTTATAGCTACGCATATCAAGTTCGTTAACTAGAAGCTCTGAATCCACTTGTTCTAAGTCGAATTCGCGGTTATCCGTGATTTGTTCACGGCTGTTTTGTGATGCGAATAAACTAATGCCTACATTTTCACCAGACCATGATGTTCGCACTGAAAACTTACTAATATCGCCATCCCCTAATGCTTGATTACCTAAACCTACATCAGTGGCTAGTGAGAAACCTTCAACATCAAACGGGTTAAAAGTTTCGATATTAATAAAACCAGCAATCGATTCGCCTGGCATATCAGGCATAATTGCTTTATTGGCAGATAAACGACTAGTAATAACAGACGGGAAGCTGTCAAAACGCGGAATACGGCCATTTTCAGCGCCAGGAATGGTCATGCCATCTATGGCAATTGTGGTGTAACGAAATGGTGCACCGCGAAAGTTTATATAGCGTGCTTGGCCTTGATCGCGTTCAATAGCAAGGCCTGGAACGCGACCCAATGAATCCGCTAAGTTTTGGTCAGGAAAGCGTCCAATGGTATCAGCAGCAACAATATCAACAAAGTTAGAGGCAGATTGCTTTGCCATAATAGCTGCTTTTTGGCTGTCTTTGATAGGGGATGCAACAGCAACAACTTCTTCTATTTCGTTATAGTCGTTTGTTTGTGCTGCATAGCTATATGACGATGAACAGGCAAGTACTACGCAAGCCGCTAATCGATTTCGAGCAAATGGTGTCACTTGAATACTCCGGGTTATTTTGGATGTTTTAAAAAGTTGGGCAAAGAATGGAATAGAAATATTGCAGTTTGGTTAAACCGGCATCGATATAAAATACAGGGATATCCTTTAAATTTTTGTGTTTATTAAACAATGGGTTGGAAATTTTTAGAGATGTCTTTTTGTTAATTTACTTAACCAAATAAGGGGACATGAAAAGTTAAATTTGATGTTTTTATGACAAATAAACTAACCCAAACGCTTTTCATAAGTTTGTAATACAAATGCTATAAATTAGTCATTTAAAAGACACTTTTAACAATAAAAAATGCCACGTAATTTTGTTTTCACTGTTTTAAGACTGCTTATTGCTACACTGGTTTTACTGCCTGCCATGGTGTTTTTAAGCCAGCAAACAATTGAGCCTGTGGTTTTAAAAGAGCAATACAGTTACAGCTGCAAAGTAAAAAATACGAGCGGTAAAAAGCATTTTCATATTTATATGCCGACTAATTGGCAGGTTGAAGAGTTTGCGCAGACCTTATGCGATACGTTGCTCGCTAAGCAGAGTTTTGAAACTGTCACTGTGTCTTGGCAACCCAGAGAAATGCTAAGCACAGAACAATTACTCAGTGACAATTATGCGCTTTTTCTAAATCGTGATTATGCCTTAAGTGGTCTACTGCCAAATTGGGATGATTTTTATACAGCAATATTAAGCTTGCCAAGTTATCAGATTTCGTGGTTTTCACATCAAGACAATATGCAGCTTTCAGCAAATTCATTAAAAAATAAACGAATAGGTTTACTCGAAGACAAGCGCAGTGAGTCTGGTTATTTAGCCCCTATGAGTGAATTAAAACAGTTTGGTCATGGGCTTGATAATGCACAATTGGTTTTTTACCCGAATAGAGAAAGTTTGGTTAATGATTTCTTGGCAGAAAAACTCGATATTATTCCGAGTGTCGGTCACCATGGGCAATTAAAGCGTTGGCCAGCTTCAAAAACACAGCCTTTACAGCATGTTTCATCAACCTTATCTTGGTACCTTAATGATCAATATGCTGATTTAGCGCCGCCCCTTGTAACCTATTTACAGCAATATCAGTCAAGGCTGTTAAAGGTTCATACCACGCATCCTTATAGTCTCGATAAGGGGCTAAGATGAATTACTTAAAAGCCCTTGTATTATTTTTACTTATTTTTGTTGGGCTGATTTATTTATCTGGGCAAAATGCTAAGCAGCAACTAATGATGACACTTGCAGAGCAGCTTCCTCAGGTTGTTAACCCTTCACTCAATAATGCCATAGATGAAAGCCAAGAACTTTCGCGCATGAGCCACTCACTATTAGATGATTTGCATGACATTACTTTTGTATCAAAGCTACCGGGGGATTTAGTTGCTTCTTTGACTGTGACTGAATTAAACCTAAGTAAAATAAAGCTCTCAGGAAGCGACACACTTAACTGGCTATTTGGTAATCACGCACTCTATGCAAGCATTGATAGTTCAGTTAACTTTAACTATTGGCTGGTGGCTTTTTGGGCAAGCGCATTTACTGCACTAGGTCTACTTATTGATTATTTGTTCAAGTTTATATTTAAGCTCCAGACTAACAGGCAGAAAGTACCTATACCCGATCAATTAACGACTGCGGAAGATAAGTTAAGCACTGCTATTGAAGAGTTACGCTGGTTTGATGGTTTAAAGCAACAGGGTTTAATAAAGGGTTTAACGGCACAGCAAGAATTACAATTGGCATCGCTTAAAGAGCAGCAAAAATGTTGGTTTAGCATAGCCCTAAAGCAAGGTTTAAACATTGAACAAGCATTAAAAGCAGCAGAGGCTGATGATGCGTTATGCTTTGACTTAGCAAATCAACAAGTGATTATCCATGGAGTGCCTATCCGGCTTTCAAAGACACCTTTACTTTATTATTTTTGGTATGCAAAAAGAAAGTTTGAAGCCGAGCCTGCTTATTTAAATCCGCCACAGGGTAAACCTGATCATAAAAATGGCCAGCAGCTAGCCATATTAATGCAGCAGTATGGTGGTCACCAAAAAGCGATACGTGATCTTAATGAAGGCTTAAAAGGTAAAACCTTAGATCAAAACCGCAACAAAATTAAAACTGAGCTGCAACGCGTGCTTGAAGGATTGGCATGTGATTATCTTTTTGATAGTGAAAGGGACGAGCGAACTGCTCGCTATCGTTATAGCTTGAAGTTACCAGCGTCTAAATTAAAGCTTGGCCCGTAGTTTTAACCTAGTAATTTGTCTTCTAACTCATAACTATTGCGCGAAATGAAATATTAGTTAGCCTTTAATGATTCATTGAAGGAGTGAAACTATGTTTAAGCGTAAAATAATAACAACAATGGGTGCTTTGTTTAGCTCATCGCTGTTATTGATCTCGGCAGCTCATGCCACAACACCTCAATATAAAGATCAACAAGCTTTGCATGATATTGCAAATGCCGTTTCTAAAACACGTATAGAGCAAGATATTCAAACGCTGGTTGATTTTGGCACTCGCCATACTCTCTCTGAGACGAAATCAAATACGCGTGGTATTGGTGCTGCAAGACGTTGGATCAAGTCTGAGTTTGAGGCGATTTCTAAAGCCTGCGGTAACTGCCTAGAAATCATCGAAGTAAAAGACACTATTTCTGGTGAAAAGCGTATTCCAAACCCGGTTGAAGTTGTCAATATCGTGGCTATTCAGCGCGGTCAAGTTGATGCGAACCGTATGGTTATGATGTCGGGTGATATTGACTCGAGAGTGTCTGATGTAATGGACTATACCTCAGATGCGCCAGGGGCTAACGATAATGCATCTGGTGTGGCTGGCGTGCTGGAATCGGCGCGTGTTTTATCAAAGTATAAATTTAATGGCTCAATTGTTTATGCAGCTTTATCTGGTGAAGAGCAAGGCTTGTTTGGCGGTAAAATTTTAGCTAAATATGCACAAGAGCATAATTGGCGTGTTCATGGTGTTTTAAACAACGACATGATTGGTAATTCAACCGGCATTAATGGAGTAACAGATAACACAACTGCACGTATCTTCTCTGAAGGCACTCGCGTTATAGAAACCAAAGAGCAAGCCCATAAACGCCGTTTTACCGGTGGTGAAGTTGACTCTGCAAGTCGTAACCTAGCGCGTTACATAGATACAATCGCAGATCGCTACATTGAAAATCTAGATACCATGTTGGTATATCGACTCGATCGTTTTGGTCGAGGAGGGCATCACCGTCCATTTAACGATGTTGGCTTTGCCGCTGTGCGTATAATGGAAACTAACGAAAACTATAATCAACAGCATCAAGACTTGCGTACTGAAAATGGTATTACCTACGGTGACACCATTGACCATGTTGATTTTGCCTATGCGGCGAAATTAACGTCACTTAATGCAGTGACAATGGCTTCAATGGCATGGGCTCCAGCGCCACCAACGGGCGTTAGTATTTCAGGTGCAGTAAAGCCAAGTACAACATTAGCGTGGCATAAAAGCGATGATCCAACGGTGGTCAGTTATAAAATCTATTGGCGTTACACCAGTGAGCCACAATGGCAATTTAGCCGCGATGTTGGCAATGTAACCGAAGCAACACTGAAAAATGTTGTTATCGATAACTACTATTTTGGTGTTGCTGCTGTAAACAAAGACGGTATTGAATCACCGGTTGTTTTTCCTGGTGATGTTGGCGCGTTTGAATGGCCAGACAAATCAACTAAATAGGAATCGTTAAGTCATAGCGGACACCTCCCAGTTCGCTATGAGCTTCGACAATTTTTTCATTGTTAATAAAGCTGATTAAAATTAATGCTTATTGCAGGCACCTTTAAAGTAAAGCAAATTAACGTCGACTGTGATGCTGGCAAATAGTGCCTTAGAGCTTGTGGCAGAAGTTTGGTTTTATGATTCTCAAAATGAATCACTGCGTTTTGAGTGGCAATATGATGGGGAGCAATCAGCGGTGTTCACTATTCGTTAAACATGAGTGATCGATATTATGTCTTAGTCAGTTTAATTCTAATAGACTGAATATTTTCAACAGCTTGAAAGAGGATTTTGTAATGCAATATATCGAAGAGGTACTGCAATCAGTTAAAGAGTCTAATCCAAATGAGCCTGAGTTTTATCAAGCTGTTGAAGAAGTGCTTTCATCAATAAATCAGGTAGTAGAAGGTAACAGTGAATATCAACAGCAGGCAATTCTAGAGCGGTTAGTTGAGCCTGAAAGGCAAGCAATATTCAGGGTTCCTTGGCTTGATGATAACGGCAAAGTGCAAGTTAACCGTGGTTTTAGAATCGAATTTAGCTCAACTCTAGGCCCATATAAGGGAGGCTTGAGATTCCATCCGAGTGTTAATCAAAGTGTGGTGAAGTTTTTAGGCTTTGAGCAAGTTTTGAAGAATGCACTCACAGGGTTGCCATTAGGAGGCGCTAAAGGCGGTGCTGACTTTAACCCTAAAGGAAAAAGTGACAATGAAATTATGCGTTTTTGTCAGTCATATATGACTGAACTCTATCGTCACATAGGTGCTAACACAGATGTTCCTGCTGGTGATATTGGCGTTGGGGCGAGAGAAATTGGTTATCTATTTGGTCAATATAAACGGATCACTAATCAATTTGAAGGGGTACTAACTGGTAAGCCTGAGATTATGGCAGGTTCTTCACTGAGAACAGAAGCAACTGGCTATGGTGTTGCATATTTTTTAAGTGCCATGCTAGATGCTAAAGGCGATTCTTTAAGAGGTAAGCGATGCCTAGTTTCTGGTGCTGGTAATGTAGCATTGTATTTGATGGAAAAGCTTGACCAATACGATGCTGTTATTCTTAGCTGTAGTGATTCAAAAGGGACCTTGTATTGTAAAGATGGGCTTGATGTGGCTCTTGTAAAACACTTAAAAAATGAACAAGGTGCTGAGCTTAGGGATTATTTGAACGAGCACAAAGATGCTGAGTTTACGCCTGTAAATCAATACCCTAGCGACGGACATCATGTATGGCGATATGAGGCGGATATTGCACTTCCTTGTGCAACTCAAAATGAAATTACCGAAAAAGATGCTGAAGCTTTGGTTGAAAATGGCTGCTCTGTTGTATGCGAGGGTGCAAACATGCCGACCACAGCTGATGCGTTAAAAGTGTTTAAAGACAATGATGTATTTTTAGGTCCAAGTAAGGCTGCAAATGCTGGTGGAGTTGCTACCAGTCAATTTGAAATGGCTCAAAATGCCAGTATGCAAAAGTGGCGAGCTGAGCAAGTTGATGAGAAACTTCAACAAGTTATGAAGTCTATTTTCGATACAATTTCAGCTACCGCCAAACAGTACTCGAATGAACATGACTTGGTCCTTGGTGCGAATATAGCAGGGTTCGAACGAGTTGCAGATGCAATGTTAAAACAAGGAGTTGTGTAACGTTTCTTAATTAAAGTTAAAGAGACATCCATTTTTTAAAAAAGACACCCACTTCTAGTATGTAAAAAGTAGATAGTCAGAGCTTTTGGTTGAGTTCATTTATGTACAAATTATGTTTAGTTCTTTGTTGTTATTTAAATTTAAAAATCAGTTATTTAATTCTAGATGAAATTAAATTCAGTACGTAGAAATTTCTATTTTTTAAAATAGATGAATAAAGTAGTAAATGAAAAGTTTAAGTGTTTAGCAAAACAAAGTTTGGCTATTAGTTATTGAGCTTCTTCTCTTTCGTTTCATGCGATTTGAATAAGCATTGATTGCCAGCTCTTTACCCGCTGTATTTTTAAACGAGCGGGTAAAGGAAGTGGTGAGTGTGAGCCAGTTTTCAGTACAGATGTTTAATCTTTCAAGTATTGGTAATGCATTTTCTGGGATTTTACCTGGCTTATCTTCTCGTATTGAACGGCCTGTCCAATCTACAAGTTGCAGATATGTCTTGAGCTCAAATGGTAGTCCCTTAGGCATATGTTTACGAGGTTTACCTGCAAAGCGCATAAGCGATTTCGGTTGCTTATCATTTTGAGCTGCATTAAATCTAGATTTAATACTGGTGTAGTCAGATTCTTCTGGTAAATCAGCCGCTTTTGCTCTAACAGGATTTAAATCTACATAAGCGAGGCAAGCGGCAAGTGCTGCTTCATCAAGTAAAGCTTGTGATTTAAAGCGACCTTCCCAAAATCGTCCTTTACATTCATCCTCTAGATTCGCTTTTCGTGCAATGCTCTCATTAAGAACTCGCATAAACCAACTAATGCTGCTGAGCCGTTCTCGATATAAATTTACTCTGGCATTAACTGCAGCGAGCTCAGCTTGTGTTAGCAATTCGCCATTTAAGAATCGTTGGCAAAGGAATGTACTTTTGAATAACTTGTGCCATCTAATAAGAATCGCTCTATTATTCAGGCGCTTTGCTTTTGCTATATCGATGTGAAGGACCAAGTGCGTGTGATTACTCATAACCGCGTAGGCGCAAATATCAATACAAAATATCCTGCCAAGTTGAAATAGTTTCTTTTCAACCCAATCGCGCCGGTGTTCATACGAACGACCTGTTAGTGGGTCTTGCCCGCACAAATAAGCGCGACGAACGCAGCGTGAAATGCAGTGATAGTAAGGTGTGTTTGAAACGCTAATTAAGTTTCTACGTGGGGTTGCCATGCTCTTCTCCTCCATGAGTTGAACAATTTAAGTTTAGTCATAATTTTGTGAAGTGAGAAATATTAAGTTGGATGTCTTCTTAAATTTATTCTTTAGATATGAAGTTCGGTTAACTCCTTAAATAAATATGGGCGTCTTAATTTAATATGGGTGTCTTAATATCTTTTCATAATATGGGTGCCTTAATAAATTAAAAAGCTCAGCGGTGCTGAGCTTGGTTGAAATTTGAGAGTATTTTGCAAGTAAATGATTACGAAAAGGCTTTTTCGCTTAGGAGTTCTTGCATTTGTTCGCGCATTTTAAATTTTTGAAGTTTGCCTGTTACTGTCATTGGGTATTCATCAACAAAGCGGATGTGCTTTGGTACTTTGAAATAGGCTAGTTTATCTTTTAAGAAATCACGAATGGCATTTTCATCAAGTACTGCATCATCTTTAGGTTGGATCCAGGCACATACTTCTTCACCGTATTTTTCATCGCTAATGCCAAATATGGCTGCATCTTGAATACCAGGGTAGGTGTAGAGAACTTCTTCTATTTCTCTTGGGTAAATGTTTTCACCACCACGGATGATCATGTCTTTTATTCGGCCAACAATAGCAACAAAACCATCTTCGTCCATCACACCTAAGTCTCCAGAATGTAACCAACCGTCTTGATCAATTGTTGCTTTCGTTTTCTCTTCATCATTCCAATAGCAGCGCATAATTCCAGCACCACGACTACATACTTCACCCGGTATGCCAACTTTTTGAATATCACCCAGCTCGTCGATAATTTTCACTTCAGTATGGGCTAATGCACGGCCCACTGTGGTAACTTGTTTTTCGAGAGGCGAGTCGGTTTCGGTCACGTTATTGATAGGGCTACACTCAGTTTGGCCATAACCAATTACAACTTCTTTCATATGCATTAATGAATGAACTTTACGCATAACTTGCTCAGGGCAGGTTGAGCCGGCCATTACGCCTGTTCGAAGGCTAGATAAGTCATAGTTTGCAAAATCTTTAAGCTCTAACTCGGCGATAAACATAGTTGGAACACCATGCAGGCCGGTACAGCGTTCCTTTTCAACAACTTCTAGGGTTGTTTTAGGGTCGAATGAATCACCCGGAAAAACTGCGGTGGCGCCTTTACTTATACATACTAAATTGCCAAGCACCATACCAAAGCAGTGATATAGCGGTACAGGAATACAGAGTTTATCCTCATGTGTCAGCTTCATCGCTTGGGCCATCAAAAATCCGTTATTGAGGATGTTTTTATGAGATAAGGTCGCTCCTTTTGGATTACCCGTAGTACCAGAAGTAAATTGAATATTGATATCTTGGTCACAGCTTAAAGTAGCAGCTATTGCATCAAGCTCTAGCTTATGGGCATCTGTTGCGCGCTGCATGATATCGCTGAAGCTAAATATGCCAGTAGCAGGCTCATCACCAATACGAATTATATTTTTTAGGTGTGGCAGGGCGTTTAAATTTAACTCACCTGCTTGTGAATCTTTAAGTTCCGGTGCGAGCTCATTGAGCATGCTTATATAATTACTGGCTTTAAATTCACTTGCTGTGATAAGTGTTGAACACTCAACACTATTGAGTGCGTATTTTAATTCGCTTGGTCGGTATGCAGGGTTGATGCACACCATAATTGCACCAATCTTGGCTGTAGCAAATTGGGTTAAGCACCATTCAATATTGTTAGGAGACCAAATACCAACCCGGTCGCCAGGTTTTACGCCAAGTGATAATAATCCCATTGCTAACTGGTTAATCTGCTGCTGGTATTGTCTATAGGTTAATCGGATCTGTTGATGATGAACCACAATTGCGGGATGATCAGGGTAATTGTCGACAATATTGTCAAGGTACTGTCCAATTGTTTGTTCTATCAATGGAATGTCTGTACGGCCTTGATAATAGCTTTGAGTAAGTGGAAGCGCATTATAGTGTGTGTTCTTTGTCTGCATTGTATTCTCCGTGTCCGGTTAATTTGTTGTCATGGACTTGATGCAAAAGAATTGAAACAATCATTTAGGATGATTTCAAAACATGCGTACCTGATTAACTAAACATAGATTGTCGACAAAGAAAAGCTTTATAAGACTAATGTACAGAGTGTAATTTTAATAAAGCAGAATAAAGAATGGGTTTTGAGGTATAAAAAAACGTGCCGTAGCACGTTCTTTTAAGAATAAGCAGAAATTAAGCTTTTGGCTCATCTTGCTTATAAGTTTTACGCATGATGTACACGTAAGCACTAATGAATGCGTTTTCTTGGAATTTTTTCAGGCCTGTGTCTTCAAAATCAATAGGTACTGGGTTGCGCTTAAGCTGCTCTTTGATTTCAGTTGCAGATAAAACTTGCACATCTAAGTGCTCGATTAACTGAATAGCCGTTTCCATTTTGAAACCTTTCGCACTACCAGCGAATTTACCTTTAGCTTGGCGCTCTTTGATTGCTACAGAGTCAATTTGGTAATCTTCCATTAATTTTTTGAAATCAAATTGGAATTTACGCATTACTTCTGTGTCATTACCGTTACCTAAGGTAAAACGTGTTTGTCTGACATCACGGATATCAAATACGTCATTGTCTTTGGTTAAAATACACAGTAGTACGTCGCTACCTGTAATTTCTACACCGCATGTTCTCATGGTCATTCTCTAAATAACTTAATTTGCGCAATTATAGCAAGTAACGTTATGAAAAACAGTTGCTTTAAAAATGAATTTTTATAGCGATAACACTATGGTCACTTACACTAATGTCTTCGGTCAGTTGTGTAGGGGAAATATGCTTGTCATAACTTTCATAGTCGAGTGCTTTCACCTTTGAAACTTGGCAATCGGGATTAAAATGTGCAGAGGCAAGAATATAATCTAGTACATTACCTTTACCTTGGTAATAATGGCTAAAGGGTTTGTTTTTCTCATTATAAAACGAGCGGCTAAACTCGTAGCTGTCGGTTAGGCCAACAACGGGTTCGTTATGTTCTATGCAGGGCTCACAGCGTGTAGGATGAAACCCTTGTGTCATAAACGATAAAGTAGGGCTAGTAAGTACATCGTTAAAGTCACCCATAACGAGCGTTGCACATTGCTTTTCGCGTTGGGTTTTTAGCGCATCATAATAAACAATAGATGCTTCCAATGAACGCGATATTTGAGACTGCATGGTACCCACAGTCTGGTGTAACAACTGCAGCAACGGATCTTCAAGGTTATGAATATTAAGAATATGCGCCATTGATTGCACACGTTGTGACTTAAAGTGAACAACATAAAGACAGACTTCACCAAAATCAGGTAAATCAATCATGCATTTAATCGGAGTGCGGTTAAATTTAAACTCATTTTGATTGTTTAAGTACTCAAGTAATTCAGGGCATGGCGATAGTGCATCGGCCGATTTAAACGGGTATTTACTGGCAATGGCTACCACTGGATTGAATAACACTTGCGGATAAAGGCTATCATGGGACGGGCTATCGACCGTTTTAAAATAATCATATCCCGCTTCTTTGCATTGTACTTCTAGAGCATGCTGACTAAACACTTCTTGAAACGCCACCACATCAGGGTTTGCCTCATTTAAGAAATTAGCTACAAACAATTGTTTTTGCTGCCATTGCGTATTGTTATAGCGTTCATGTAATTGGTAAAACGAGTAGGGTGGCACGGTGTAATTTAATAAATTAAACGTTGCGAATTTGAACGTACGCGTGTTTGGCATTTTCATCACTCTAAAAGTACTGACTCACTAAGTATGAAATGACTTAACTAATTGTCAATTTAGTCTTCTAACTACTTGTATTTGAGCACGTGAGCAGCGACAATAGCTGCTTGTATTTGCGAAGACTCAGTAAATACAAGCTTAAATAGCAATGCTTATTCGTAAAAGCGTTGCAGAGTTACATAAAATTTTTTTAAAAATATTACATGTGATGCATTGTAGGCATCACCACTGTATTAAGGATTTATAATGCCAGTTATTACCCTCCCTGACGGCAGTCAGCGTAGTTTTGAAAACCCAGTAAGTACATATGACGTAGCGAGCGATATCGGTCCAGGTCTTGCCAAGGCAACGATTGCAGGCCGTGTTAATGGTACTCGTGTTGATGCATGTGACTTAATCACTGAAGATGCGCGTTTAGAAATTATCACAGCAAAAGATGATGATGGTTTAGAGATTATCCGTCACTCATGTGCGCACCTTATTGGTCATGCAGTTAAGCAGCTTTTCCCTGAAGCAAAAATGGCAATCGGTCCGACCATCGATAACGGATTCTATTACGATATCGATATGGAACACTCTTTAAGCCAAGATGATTTAGATGCTATCGAAAAGCGTATGCTTGAGCTTGCTAAAACAAACTACGACGTTGTTAAAAAGACCGTAAGCTGGCAAGAAGCACGCGATACTTTTGAAGCGCGTGGTGAAACCTATAAAATGGAAATTCTAGACGAGAACATCGCGAAAGATGATCGTCCAGGCTTATACCATCACGAAGAATACATCGATATGTGTCGTGGTCCACACGTTCCAAACATGAAATTCTGTCAACATTTCAAAATCATGAAAGTGGCAGGTGCTTATTGGCGCGGTGATTCTGAAAACAAGATGCTGCAACGTATCTACGGCACTGCATGGGCAGATAAAAAGCAACTTAAAGCGTATTTAAAACGCTTAGAAGAAGCTGAAAAACGTGATCACCGTCGTATTGGTAAAGCGCTTGATTTATGGCACTGGCAAGAAGAAGCGCCAGGCATGGTGTTTTGGCACAATGATGGCTGGAGCATTTACCGTGAACTAGAAGACTTCGTTCGTGAAAAATTACGTGAGTACGATTACGAAGAAGTTAAAGGCCCATTAATGATGGACCGTGGTTTATGGGAAAAATCAGGTCACTGGGACAAATACGCAGATGCGATGTTCACAACTGAATCTGAAAAGCGTGAATACGCAATCAAACCAATGAACTGTCCGGGTCACGTACAAATCTTTAACCAAGGTTTAAAATCATACCGTGATCTTCCATTACGTATGGCTGAGTTTGGTTGTTGTCACCGTAACGAACCATCAGGTGCATTACACGGCTTAATGCGTGTACGTGGCTTTACTCAAGATGATGCGCATATCTTCTGTACTGAAGAGCAAATCATGGATGAAGTTTCTGCATGTATCAAAATGGTTTACGACACATACGAAACGTTTGGTTTTGAGAAGATCGTTGTAAAACTGTCTACTCGTCCAGAAAAGCGTATCGGTGAAGATGAAATGTGGGATAAAGCTGAGCTTGCGCTAGCTGATGCATTAAAAGCAAACGACATTGAGTTTGATTACCTACCAGGTGAAGGTGCATTCTACGGTCCTAAGATTGAGTTTACACTCTATGACTGTTTAGACCGTGCATGGCAATGTGGTACTGTACAGCTAGACTTCGCATTACCAGGTCGTTTAGGTGCAACTTATGTTGCTGAAAATAACGAACGTCGTACACCAGTTATGATCCACCGCGCGATTTTAGGTTCAATTGAGCGTTTCATCGGTATTTTAACTGAAGAATACGCTGGTTTGTTCCCAACGTGGCTTGCTCCTAAGCAAGTTGTGATCATGAACATCACGGACAAACAAGCAGATTATGTGCAAGAAATTGTACAAAAATTAAATAAACTTGGAATTAGAGCCGCTGCTGACTTGAGAAATGAGAAGATTGGCTTTAAAATCCGTGAACATACGTTAAAACGTATTCCATATTTACTTGTTGTTGGCGATAAAGAAGTTGAACAACAAGAAGTGGCAGTACGCACTCGCACAGGTGAAGACCTAGGCAAATTTAGTGTTGATGATTTCATTGCAAAAGTAAGCGAAGAAATTAAAAATCGACAATAAATCATGAGCGTGTAGGGCAAAACAAACAGCCAACTACACGCTTTTTATTTTATATTCTTGGAGGATCGTACCATTAGAGGCGGCAAGAAAGGGCAACAAACAGCTCAAAAAAATCGTATCAACGAAGATATTACAGCTAAAGAAGTTCGTTTAATTGGCATCGACGGCGAGCAAGCTGGCATCGTGTCATTAAAAGAGGCGCAAGCTATCGCTGATGATGCGGGTGTAGATCTTGTAGAAATCAGTCCTAATGCTGAGCCACCTGTTTGTAAGGTTATGGACTACGGTAAGTTCATCTTTGAAAAAAGCAAAGAACTAAAAGAACAAAAGAAAAAGCAAAAGCAAATCCAGGTTAAAGAAATCAAATTCCGTCCAGGTACGGATGAAGGTGACTACCAGGTTAAGCTACGCAACTTACGCAAGTTCTTAGAAGCGGGTGATAAAGCTAAAATCACTATCCGTTTCCGTGGTCGTGAAATGGCTCACCAAGAAATTGGTATCGAATTATTAAACCGTGTTAAAGCCGATTTAGAAGATGTTTCACAAGTTGAATCATTCCCAAATCGTGTTGAAGGTCGCCAGATGGTTATGATGATGGCACCTATTGCTAAAAAGCAATAAACAGGGTATATTACGCACCGATTTTATTTCAGGTCTGCAAGTAACAGTTTACTGTTCACCTGAAATAACCGGTTATAAGTAAGGTTGCACTGCTTTTGTAGTGAACCTTCACCGGATTATGGCAGTAAGTTAGGCCTTAAAAGTAGAGCTATTTTTATATCTCTCGCCTGCTTGCTAATTTTTAAGCAATACATTTGGAGTTATTGCAATGGCTTACAAGCTAAAAACTCACAGAGGCGCGGCTAAGCGTTTCAAGAAAACTGCTTCTGGCGGTTTCAAGCGTAAACAAGCGCATCTTCGTCACATTCTGACTAAGAAAACTTCTAAGCGTAAATTACACTTACGTCCTAAGATGATGGTTCATAAGAATGACCATGGTCTAGTTTCACGTATGTTACCATTCGCTTAATAGGAGTCTTCAGAAATGGCAAGAGTTAAACGCGGTGTTATCGCACGTGCACGTCACAAAAAAGTTTTAAAGCAAGCTAAAGGTTACTACGGAGCACGTTCACGTGTTTACCGCGTAGCTTTCCAGGCAGTTACTAAAGCGGGTCAATACGCTTACCGTGACCGTCGTGCTAAGAAACGTACTTTCCGTCAACTTTGGATTGCACGTATCAATGCAGCAGCTCGTCAAAACGGTCTTTCATACAGCCGTTTTATCAATGGTCTTAAAAAGACTTCTGTAGAAATCGATCGTAAGATCCTTGCAGATATCGCTGTTTATGACCAAGTTGCATTCGCAGCGCTTGTTGCAAAAGCAAAAGAAGGCCTAGCGGCTTAATTTCGCTTTTCATAAAGTTTAAAAAGGAGCCTTGTGCTCCTTTTTTTGATCTTAATTAATATTCATAACTAACAACGATTTTGCATAGCGTATGTCGTTTGCTCCATTTTTTTGTTGAATCACCGCAGTTTACGCAATCCATTCAGATTAGTTGTTATAATTTCCCCAATATAGAATAAGTACCGCACTTGAGAGTGATATGTTTGCGAGTTTAGTGTTTTTATCTGCTGCAGTAACTTTAGACAGCCACTTACCCCCACTGTTGCCATGGCAAGGCGATAGTGTGTCTTTAATGCAAGAAAAAGGACCTTTAACCACAGATTTTGAATTAAGCGAAGGCACTTTATCGCCTGATTATGCAGACACTATGGCTTTCGTAGATCGCCTTGTTGCCGCAAACCCAACACAATTCAAAGTAACGACTATTGCGACAAGCAGCGCTGGTCGTGCGGTTAAGATGTTAGTGGCGAATGAGCAAGGTTTGTTTGATGCCAAACAACTTGTTGCTGATACAAAACCAACCATCTTTATTCAAGCAGGCATTCACAGTGGTGAAATTGATGGCAAAGACGCCATGTTTATGTTGCTACGCGATATTGCAACAGGTAAACGCCGCGATATTCTCAGCAAAGTCAATATTCTGTTTATTCCTATTTTAAACGTTGATGGTCACGAGCGTAGTAGCCAATACAACCGTATTAATCAGCGTGGTCCAGTAGAAATGGGCTTTAGAACGAATGGTCTAAATTTAAATTTAAATCGTGATTACACTAAGCTTGATACACCCGAAGTACGCGGTGTAATGCAGGTTATTAATCAATTTAAGCCAGACTTATACGTGGATGTCCATGTAACAGATGGTGCTGATTACCAATATGATGTTACCTACGGCTATAATCCGGTTTTTTCTAGTGAATCACCAAGTGTGTCACAAGCGCTGGATAATCTATTTAAACCTGTTATTGATGCCAAACTCGAAAAAGCAGGGCATATTCCTGGTCCACTGGTTTTTGTAATGGACAAGCGCGAATTTAAAAAAGGTTTAGCTGGTTGGGTGGCAACACCACGTTTTTCAAATGGTTGGGGTGATTTACGGTCATTACCAACAATATTAGTTGAGAACCACTCTTTAAAACCTTATAAGCAGCGCGTATTAGGTACTTATGTATTTATTGATGGTGCTATTGACGCTTTAGCTGCAAACGATAAAGCCCTTAATGAAGCGGTTCAAAAAGAGCTAGATTTCAAACCGACACAATTAGTTGTTGAACGCGGTTATGCTAAAGAGCCAGATACCATCGAATTTAAAGGGATCGCTTATTCAAGAACTGAAAGCGCATTGTCAGGGCAACCTGAAGTTAAATATTTAGGTGAAGCTAAAAACTATGACGCATTACCGGTTTTTTGGCAAAAAGAAGTTAAAAAGACCGTTAACGTTCCTGCTGCGTTTTATATTCCGCCGGCGTACAGCCAATTGGTAAGTAAACTTAAATTACACGGCGTAGAAGTAACGACACTTAATGAAACTGTTTCTGAGCCATTAACGCAAGCAAGCGTTGCTGATTATTCATTTGCAAAAGCTCCTTTTGAAGGGCGCTTTCGTGTAGAGGCGACATTTGATTACAACACCGTAGAAAATGTCGATATGACCGGCTGGTATAAAGTTTCGACTGAGCAGCCATACTCAGAACTGGCTACACACTTACTACACCCAGAAGCGCCAGATTCATTCTTTGCTTGGGGCGAGTTTAATACTATTTTTCAGCGTACTGAATACGTTGAGAATTACGCTTTAATGCCGTATGCACGTCAAATGCTAAAAGAAAAACCTGCATTGGCTTTAGAGTTCGATAAAAAAATTCGTGAAGATAAAAACTTTGCAAAGGATGCTGATGCGCGCTTGCATTGGCTTTATGAGCGTACACCGTTTTATGATCAAGGCTATTTAAAATACCCAATTTTAATGGCGTTTGAGCAGTTACAAAAAGGACAATAACATGAAAGTGAAAGCTGTTCCTGTTACTGGCTTTGCGCAAAATTGCCGCATTATTATTTGTGAGCAAACGAATAAAGCGGCATTGGTTGACCCTGGTGGCGACGCAGACAAACTTCAAGCAGAACTTGCTGCTTTAAATTGCCAATTAGAGGCAATTTATTTAACACATGGCCACTTAGACCACGTGGGCGCTGCAAAGCAACTCGCAGAGCATTTTAGCGTTGATATCATTGGCCCACATTTAGATGATAAATTTTGGTTTGATGCCTTGCCAATGCAAGCGCAAATGTTTGGTTTTGCACTAATTACACCGTTTTATCCAACGAAGTGGCTAAATCATGGCGATACAATCACAGTGGGTAAACTTGAATTATCTGTACGCCATTGCCCAGGGCATACGCCTGGTCATGTTGTTTTTTACCACCAAGGTTCAGAACAGCTGATTGTGGGGGACGTGATTTTCCAAGGCTCTGTCGGTCGTACTGACTTCCCGAAAGGGGATAGTGCGCAATTAATCGAATCAATTAAGTCTGAGATTTTATCATTCTCTGATGAAGTTGCTATTTTGCCAGGCCACGGTCCGAATACCACCGTAGGGCATGAGCGAAAAACCAATCCATTTATTAGCGGACGTTTTGGTTAATGCCAACGCGTAACAATAGCTTAGTAGTTTGTAAGTGGATCAGTATAAAATTGCAATTTTTTTGCATAAATAGTAGAAAATAGGCAGACTGATTTTTAAATCAGTTATATAATTTAACCAGTATTTTTACAGAAAAAGAAATAAAATGTCTCTGAACCAAGTAGATCGCCAAATTTTGGCATTATTACAGCAGGATGCTAGCTTATCTACGGCAGAAATTGCCGATAAAGTTGGTTTATCTCAATCTCCATGTTGGCGTCGTATTGCTAAGCTTGAGCAAGATGGCTATATCAAAGGTAAAGTTGCTTTGCTTGACGAGAAAAAGCTTGGCTTTGATATGTTAGTTTATGCCCATGTCCGTCTATCTAACCACGGTAGAACGAATCTAGCTGAGTTTGAGCGTTTAATTATGAGCTATGATGAAGTAACGGAGTGTTACAGCATGGCGGGTACCATGGACTTCATGCTTCGAATTATTTCTAAAGGTATTGAAGGTTATGAGCAGTTTGTTCGTGATAACCTACTAAACCTTGAGTTTGTTCAAGAAGTTCACTCAAATGTGACCATGACATGCGTTAAGCGTAGTACGTCTTTACCTCTTTAATCTTTTTCTACTACGTTTTATTTTTTCGAAAACGGTTAGTGCTTTTAGGTACTAGCCGTTTTGTTGTTAATAATTGTTAACTTTTGCGGATTTTGCTAGAATTCTGCGCCTTGCCGAAATGCATTCACTATAAAGAGGATCTTAATGTTTAACTTACTCAGCAAAGCGCCAAGCTCTGCTAAAAACGATATTCTATCAGGCCTGACCGTTGCGTTGGCATTGGTACCAGAAGCGGTTGCGTTTGCTTTTGTTGCTAATGTTGAGCCTTTGGTTGGTTTATATGCCGCATTTATTGTTGGCTTAATTACGGCTATTTTTGGTGGTCGTCCAGGTATGATTTCTGGTGCTACCGGTGCACTAGCCGTTGTAATGGTAAGTTTAGTTTTAGATCATGGTGTAGAGTATTTATTTGCTACCGTCTTATTGATGGGGATACTGCAAGTACTCGCAGGTATCTTCAAACTCGGCAAGTTTATTCGCATGGTTCCGCACCCAGTAATGCTGGGCTTTGTAAATGGTCTTGCGATTGTTATTTTCTTAGCTCAACTTGGGCAATTTAAAGTACCAGACGGTATGGGCGGCCAACAGTGGATGGAAGGGCAAGCACTTTATATTATGCTTGGCTTAGTAGCGTTAACTATGGCTATTATTCATTTCTTACCTAAGCTAACCACTGCTGTACCTTCATCGTTAGCTGCCATTGTTACTGTAACAGCGATTGTGATTGGTTTTGATTTAGAAGCGCGCACTGTACTTGATTTCTTAAAAGGAATGACAGGTAATGAGCAGGCAACGATTGCCGGTGGCTTGCCGGAGTTCCATATTCCTATGGTGCCATTTAATCTTGAAACATTAAAAATTATCTTCCCTTACGCTTTAGTTTTAGCGGCGATTGGTTTAATTGAATCGTTATTAACACTGACCTTAATTGACGAAATTACTGAAACCCGTGGTCACAGTAACAAAGAGTGTATTGGTCAAGGCGCTGCAAACATTACCTGTGGTTTCTTCGGTGCAATGGGTGGTTGTGCGATGATTGGCCAATCTATGATCAATATTAACTCGGGCGGTCGTTCACGTTTATCTGGTATTAGTGCCGCAATAATACTGCTAGCATTCATCATTTTTGCAGCCAGCCTCATTGAAATGATCCCACTGGCTGCCTTAGTTGGCGTTATGTTTATGGTTGTTCTTGGTACCTTCGAGTGGGCAAGCTTCAAGATGATGAAGCGTGTACCTAAGTCTGATGCTTTTGTTATCGTACTTGTTTCAGGTGTAACCGTAGTAACAGATCTTGCGATCGCGGTATGTGTGGGTGTGATTGTTTCGGCTTTAGTTTTTGCTTGGCAGCATGCTAAACACATTTACACAAGCAATTACATCGATGAGCAAGGCTCTAAAGTGTATGAGCTTCATGGTCCTTTATTCTTTGGTTCGGTTAAGAACTTTGGTGAGTTATTTGATGTTAAAAATGACCCAGAAGACGTGATCATTGAATTCAAACATAGCCGTGTTGCTGATCATAGTGCGATTGAAGCGATTGACAGTCTCGCAGACAAATACGCAAAAGTGGGTAAGAAACTGCATTTACGTCATTTAAGCCCTGATTGTATTCAACTTTTACACAATGCGCGTGATTTAGTTGAAGTCAATGTGATTGAAGATCCAAATTATAAAGTGGCTTCAGATAAACTAGCTTAAAAATAAAGCAGAGAAAAAGCGAAGGCTGTTGTGGTCTTCGCTTTTTTAATGTCTGAAGAATGCGGTAAGGCTATAAAAAATTAAGATAGGCGGCAGTGCTTTGTTCTCGTGACTATCGGTATAATAAAAATAATTATGAAAGGTAATCTGATATTTTGAATTGGCAATCATTAGTTGATAATCGACAACGCTTTTTCTGGGTTTTGCAAATTGCAGGCTGGATAGGTTATGCGTTAGTTAATTATATCGGCTCAAAAGTCTTTGAAATGCGTGATATTTACGTATTTGTTATTGTATTAAACGCTTATGCAGGCTGTTTAATGACAGTACCTTTACGTTATATGTATCGTAAAGTTTGGAATGCCTCACCTTGGGTATTAATGCTTGTCGTTTTTGGTGCTTCCTATGTCACAGGCACATTATGGGCCGTTGTACAAAAATTCAATTTATGGGAAATCTATCGTCACGGTTACCGTCCAAATGAATGGTTTTATTACTTTCAACAAGGTTTAGATTCGGTTTATATCATCCTTTGTTGGAGTGGTTTGTATTTTGGTATTAAGTATTACCAGCTATTGCAAAGTGAGCGACAAAAGGCTCTAAAAGCAACCACAATGGCTCACGAAGCTCAGCTGAAAATGCTGCGCTATCAACTTAATCCGCATTTCTTATTTAATACCCTAAATGCAATCTCAACCTTAATTTTGGTAAAAGAGAACAAAGATGCAAATTTAATGGTGTCAAAATTGAGTGACTTCTTACGATACACACTCAATACTGACCCAATAAAAAAGGTGCCATTAGAGCAAGAAATTCATGCCCTCATGCTGTACTTAGAAATTGAAAAAGTACGCTTTGATGAACGTTTACAAGTTAATGTAGATGTAAGCGAGCAGGCAAAAGAAGCCTTGGTACCAAGCTTGATCCTTCAACCTATTATCGAAAACTCGATAAAGTATGCGATAGCGCAACTAAATGAAGGTGGTGTGATTGATATTAAAGCACAAGTTTTTGCAAATGAACTATTATTGGAAGTAGGCGATAATGGTCCTGGTACTGAGCTTAAAAATGGCCAACTGGTTAATTCTCAAGGCGTTGGCATAGCTAATACACAGGACCGCTTAAAAACACTTTATGAGAACAACTACTCGTTTGTTCTCTCTGACAATACGCCAAGTGGATTAAAAGTTAATCTGCGCGTTCCGTTTGAAAAGGCTGTTAAGAAATGAGCAAAATTAGAACTTTGATCGTTGATGATGAACCGCTAGCAAGAAAAGGCTTAGCAGTTCGACTTTCTGAGTTTGACGATTTAGAAGTCATTCGTTTATGTAGCAATGGTCAAGAGGCAATTGATGAATGCTTATCGGGCAATATTCAATTGGTTTTCTTAGATATTCAAATGCCAAATATGAACGGTTTTGAAGTTGCAAGAGCACTTAGCGAGAGCGTTAATCCATTACCCGCTATTGTGTTTGTAACGGCTTTTGACCAGTTTGCAGTTAAAGCATTCGAGATTCATGCGTTGGATTATATTCTTAAACCAGTCGATGACAACAGACTAAAACAGGCGGTAGAAAAAGTGCATACCTATTTAAAAACGCAACAAGATAACGCCCATAAGAAAAAACTAGCGAGCTTTGTTGCAGGTATTACAGGCAATAATTGCGAAGAAATTTTAAAGAAGTTAGCAACGGGCGATAGCCTTGCTGACCGTCGTTATCCAGAATCATTAGCTGTAAAAGAGCAGGGCGAGATTGTTCGTGTGCCTGTTATTACAATTCAATGGGTTGATGCGGCTGGTGATTATATGTGCCTTCATTGCCAAGATGGGCAAACGCATATCCTTCGTAAAACAATGAAAGAGCTTGAACAAGAGCTTGATCCGCAACTATTTGTGCGAGTTCATCGCAGTGCCATTGTGAATACTAAGCAAATTAGCAAACTTGTAACTCAAGTAAGCGGTGAATACCTATTAGTGTTAGATAACGGCCAAGAACTAAAAGTAAGCCGTAGCTATCGCGATAAAGTGAAAGCAGCGCTCGCGAACTAATAGCTATTCAAAATTTAATCAGTTAAAAACAAAAAAGGCGCAATTATTAATTGCGCCTTTTTTATTGAAAATTTGTAGCAGATTAAACAGTTACAATCTTCATTGTGTTTGTTGCACCAATCGTTTCCATTGCATCACCGTGAGTTAAAATCACAGTATCACCAGCTACTAGTGAGCCTTGCTCAACAAGTGTGTTTAATGCATCACGTACCATGCTTTCGTCTTCACACTTCGTTGAATCAAAGAATACAGGATAAACACCACGGTAAAGTGCTGTTTGGCCTAGCGTGCTTGGATGACGTGATAATGAATAAATTGGTAAACCAGAGCTGATGCGCGACATCAATTTAGCTGTACTACCTGATTCAGTCAGAGTCACAATAGCTTTAACAGAATCTAAGTGGTTAGCTGCATACATCGCAGATAATGCAATTGATTCAGCATTTGATGAAAAACGGCTGTCTAAACGGTGTTTAGAAACGTGCGTTTCTTTTTGTGATTCAGCACCTAAACAAACGCGAGCCATAGTCGCTACGGTTTCTTCAGGGTAGTCACCAGCGGCTGTTTCTGCAGATAACATAACTGCATCAGTACCATCTAATACGGCGTTTGCTACGTCCATAACCTCTGCACGTGTTGGCATAGGGTTATCGATCATAGATTCCATCATTTGTGTTGCAGTAACAACTGTACGGTTAAGTGAACGAGCACGGCTAATGATAAGCTTTTGCTTACCAACTAGGGCTGCATCACCAATTTCAACACCTAAGTCACCACGCGCAACCATTACAGCGTCAGAAGCAAGTACGATATCGTCAATTGCTTCAACGTTCTCAACTGCTTCTGCACGTTCGATTTTTGCTAATAGTTGTGCGTTTGAGCCAGCGGCTTCTGCTAAAGAGCGAACATAACGCATGTCATCACCACTGCGTGGGAATGAAACAGCAATATAATCAACACCAATCTCAGTAGCAGTGATTAAATCTTCTTTATCTTTATCAGTGAAAGCAGGGGCTGTTAAACCACCGCCTAAACGGTTGATACCTTTGTTATTTGAAAGTACGCCACCAACAGTAACAGTCGTGTGAACTAGGTCACCGTCAACGCTATCTACTGTTAATTGAATTAATCCGTCGTTTAATAACAGTAAGTCGCCTGTTTTAACGTCGTTAGGTAGCTCTTTATAGTCGATACCTACCGCATTAACGTCGCCTTGGCCTTTTTCCATTTTTGCATCAAGGGTAAATTTTGCGCCAACTTCTAGGTTTACTTTACCGTCTTTAAACGTTGATACACGAATTTTAGGACCTTGTAAGTCTGCAAGGATAGCAACGTGTTTGCCTAAACGCTTAGCAATGCTGCGTACCGCTTCTGCGCGGTCTTTGTGATCTTGTGCTACGCCATGTGAGAAGTTCAAACGAACCACATTTGCACCTGCACGAATAATTTTTTCTAGGTTGTTATCGCGATCGGTTGCCGGTCCAAGGGTCGCAACAATTTTTGTGCGTCTTAGCATCAAATTCTCCTGTGCGCTCAAATATATTAAGCGAATTGATGGTTATCTATTAAAATGTCGTGCTATAAACCTTTAATATAGGCTTATACATAAGCACAATGTAGAACTCATAAGTAAAAAATGATTGTTTTTACTTATGAGAATCTGGCTCTTTGTATTAATTATAGAGTATACAAAGGGTGAATGACGTTATTATGACACCGGTGTCAGGTAGCGTCAATACACATACCTTTTTAAAGGGTATTATAAAAATCTGGTCCGATGCCTTGGTTATTTTGATATACTGGGGGCAACGTCGCTTCATGATTTCGATGATTTATCTCAAGTTGGCTGTCAAGCTCGCATTTTTGGGCTGCTTGGGTATAATGCGCGCGTAATTATTTTGATTAACTAACCAATAGTTGTTACCGAGGAGGACACTAAATGCAAGTTGCATTAGTAGGGTTAGGCGTTATGGGTAAAAATCTTGCCCTCAACCTGATTGAAAAAGGGCTGACATTAGTAGCTTATGATAAAAACCCAGATGCGGGTGCCGAGTTACTAAGCTGTGCGAAAGCACTAGGTTTGGCAGACCGTTTACATATTGTGTCTGATTTAAATGATATGGTTAGACGCTTAGAGCCGCCTCGTTCGATTCTTCTTTTAGTTCCTGCTGGTGAATTGGTTGATAAAGTATGTACAGAGCTTGCAGAAGCAGGTGTTGACTGTGATGACATTATCGTAGATTGCGGCAACAGTAACTACAAAGATGGCATTAGCCGTAAACTTAAATATCAAAACAAATTTGAATTTGCCACTATGGGTATTTCTGGCGGTGCAGAAGGCGCACGTCACGGTCCTGCAATGATGGCAAGTGGTTCAGAAGGCGGCTGGGAGCGTGTTGAGCCGTGGTTTGAAAAAGTAGCGGCAAGCTACAAAGGTGAGTCGTGTTTTGCACGTGTAGGCCAATCTGCAAGTGGTCACTTTGTGAAAATGGTTCATAACGGTATCGAATATGCGTTAATGCAATTAATTGCAGAAATGTATCAATTATTACGTTTAGGTACTAATCGTTCACCAAAAGAAGTGGCTGACATTTTCAATGAATGGTCTGAAGGCACTTTAAATAGCTACTTACTGTCAATTTCAAGCCATATCTTGAGCCTTGAAACGACTGAAGGCGAGCCACTAGTTGATTTAATCGACAATAAAGTTGGCGCGAAAGGCACGGGTTTATGGACTGCACAAAATGCCCTAGAGCTTGGTATTGCAGTGCCATCACTAGTCGCAGCTGTTCAAGCACGTCACTTAACAAATACTTGTGATACGCATGCTGCTAAAGAAATGACTTACGCTGCTAAAGCAACTGATACCGTTGATTTAGACTTAGCAGAGCTAAAAGATGCATTCACATTGGCAAGTTTACTTGCTTACCGTCAAGGTTTAGCCCTTATCAAAGGTGCGTCTCGTGCGCATCAGTGGAAAGTAGATCTTTCTAAAACGCTACAAACGTGGCGCGCAGGTTGTATCATCCGTGCTGATTACTTAGACAATGTAGCTGAAGGTGTAGAATTTATTGATTCTATGCAGCGTGAATCAGCAGCATTACGTAAGGTAACGGGTGCAGCAGTTGCATCTGGTCTTGCATTCCCAGTGTTAACTGCAACGCAAACTTACATTGCGACGTTAACAACACCAAGTAATGGTCACCTTGTTCAAGCACAACGTGACTACTTCGGTGAGCATGGTATTAAAACTCATAGTGGTGAGATTTGCCATTTAACAGACTTAGTTGAGATTGACGAAAAAGTTCGTTAATTATCAAAAAGCATAAAAAAGGCACCAATTGGTTAATGCTGATCAGTTAAGAAGTTGATCAGTTGACCGATCAGAATGATCATGCACAATCCGTAGTTAGGCAACTAACTACGGATTTTTTTGTGAATATAGAACAAGCTCTTCATTCTGCTTTCGAAGAAAGCACTCGTTACCACACGTTTGAAAAATTATCTGAAATTTTATCTTCTGACCTGATTGAACAAGGCTTTCAACAAGCTGGAGTAGCCACAGTTAGAAAGCGCAGGTTGCCTTTAGAAGCTGTGCTTTGGTCTGTTATTGGCATGGCATTATTTCGTAAAGAATCTGTCTGGAATATTGCGAATAAACTAGACATTATGCTGCCTGGCAAAAATCAGTTAGTCGCCCCGAGTGCCATGGTTCAAGCTCGCCAGCGATTAGGTGATGACCCCGTTAAGCAAGTCTTTAATAAAGCTGCTGATAATATGTACCATACAGAAGAGTTTGACACGTGGGCTGGGTTAAATTTATTAGCGGTTGATGGTGTTGTTTGGCGTACGGCCGATTCAGATGAGAATCGTGAAGCATTCTCATCGGCTAGCAACCAATATGGTGATACAGGATTCCCACAAATTCGCATGGTTTGTCATATGGAACTCACCAGCCACCAACTGATAAGCAGTGAGTTTGATAACTATAAGACGAATGAAATGAAGCTTGCTGAACGACTGATTGAGCGTACACCTAACCACTCGTTGACCATGTTTGATAAAGGATACTATTCACTGGGCTTGTTAAATCGATGGCACAGCACTGGAGAAGAAAGGCATTGGCTAATACCTGCAAGACCTGATTTACA